>JANLSI010000665.1:0-9961 GCA_031362345.1 Pseudomonadota bacterium | reverse complement strand
ACTTCAGTCGGACAATCATGGCCGAACGGAATGTCCGACTGAAGTCGGACCCACAGGGAGAGAGAGTCGGTTGTTAGCCGGTCGCACGTATTGCGCGCCGCAAGGTGTCGACCATGATGCCCAACTCATCCTCGCTCGCAGTGGCCGCTGGCCCGAGCACGAGGATGTCACTGCTATAACGCAGCATCACGCCCTGCTCGAAGCAACGATCGAAAACTTCCATCGCGCGCAACGACGCGCCATCGGCCCGGGGTGACAGTTCGACGGCGGCGGCCAGGCCGAAATTACGAATGTCGATGACATGGGGCGCGCCGCGCAGGGCGTGCACGGCGTCGGCCAGCAGGGGTTCGAGGCGGCGTGCACGGGCGAATAATTCCTCGTCGCGGTAGACCTCAAGCGCAGCCAGGCCGGCGGCGCAGGCGAGCGGATGGCCGGAGTAGGTGTAGCCGTGAAAGAACTCGACCAGATGTTCCGGGCCTTGCATGAAGGCGTCGTAAACGTGGTTTCTGACCAGTGCGCCGCCGAGTGGCACCATGCCACTGGTGACGCCCTTGGCGAAGGTCAGAATATCGGGCATGACGTGCAAGCGAGTCGGCGAGAACATTTCGCCGAGGCGACCGAAACCGGTAATAACCTCGTCGAAGATCAGCAGAATGCCGTGTTTGTCGCAGACGGCGCGCAGCCGTTCGAGATAGCCGAGTGGCGGCACGATGACACCGGCCGAGCCCTGCATCGGCTCGACGATCACTGCGGCGATGGTCGAGGCATCGTGTAAGGCGACGAGGTTTTCTAACTCGTCGGCAAGATGGGCGCCCCAGGCCGGTTGGCCGTGGGTGAAGGCCATGTGTTCGAGATTGTGGGTGTGAGGTAAGTGATCGACACCCGCTAACAGCGCGCTGGCGAAGGCCTGACGGTTGGCCGTTATGCCGCCGACCGAGATCCCTCCGAAACCGACGCCGTGATAACCCATGGCGCGACCGATCAAACGGAAGCGTCCACCATCGCCGCGCGCCTGGTGGTAAGCCAGTGCGATCTTCAACGCAGTGTCTACCGCTTCCGATCCCGAATTGGTGAAGAACACATGATTCAGATCGCCGGGTGCGGCGGCGGTCAGAGCATTGGCGAGTGCAAAGGCCTTGGGATGGTGGACTTGAAAAGCGATTGCGTAATCGAGCTCATCGAGTTGCGCCTTGACCGCCGCGACGATATGCGGATGGCGGTGGCCGGCATTGCAGCACCACAGGCCCGACAGTGCATCCAGCACGCGGCGCCCGTCTGGTGTGGTGTAGTACATGCCTTCGGCACCACTCACCATGCGCGGATGCTTCTTGAAATAGCGGTTGTGCGTAAACGGTAACCACAGTGCCTCAAGATCAGGTCGGGGCGGGACGGTCGGCGTCTCCATGGCGGTGTCAGGCATAGCGTCGACTCCGGTGACGAGCGGCCGGCAAGTGCGGGCCGGGGTGGCTGTCATGATACTCAATTCGCCGTGCGCGCCGTTCCACGCACAGGCGCGAAAAGTTCCGGCGGCCGACAGCCAGCTGGTAAACAATTGACAGATTCCTCGAAGACGGTGCTGGGTCATAGCAGGGCCGTTGCCGGCGCGGTATAAGGTCGCCTGCGCGCCGTCGTGGCGCGTCTTTTGATCGGACGACGACATGGCCAAGAAAATCGGCACGAATTCCACCGACACCCTGACCGGCGGGGCGGGCGCCGATGAGCTGTACGGGCTGGGCGGCAAGGACTTGCTCCTAGGCAACGGTGGCAACGACTATCTCGATGGTGGCGCCGGCGATGACGACCTGCGTGGCGGTGCCGGCAACGATATCTATATCGTTGACCACGTCGGTGACATCACCAAGGCGGTGTCCGATCCAGGTAAGGACACGGTCGGCGCGCTGGTGAGCTATGTGCTCGGTCCCAATCAAGAGAATCTCACCTTGCTGGGCAAATCCGCCTTGAGCGGCACCGGCAACAAGGGCAACAACCAGCTGAACGGCAATGACGGCGCCAACATCCTCATCGGCCTTGGCGGTCGGGACGTGCTCGACGGTCACAAGGGTATCGACGACCTGCGTGGTGGGGCGGGCGACGATCTCTACATCGTCGATAAAGCGGGTGACATCAACAAGACCCTGCGCGACGACGGCCTGCTGGATCAGGTCAAGAGTACGGTCAGCTATACGCTCGGCAGTTTTCAGGAACAGCTGGTACTACTCGGCACGACCGCACTGTCCGGCAGCGGCAATGCCGGGCGAAATTTCCTGGTCGGCAACGATGGCGCCAATGTGTTACGCGGTTTGGGCGGCAATGACCAGATCGAAGGCGGCAAGGGTAACGATCAACTATTCGGCGATGCCGGCAACGACACCCTATTCGGTCAGGCTGGCGCCGATGTCATGCACGGTGGTGACGGTGATGACGGCTTCGATGGTGGCGACGGCAATGACCAGTTGTTCGGTGACGCTGGAATAGACACGCTTTACGGTTATGCCGGTCTTGACGTACTACACGGCGGCGACGGCAACGACCAGCTCAACGGCCTCGACGATGACGATACGCTGCATGGCGATGGCGGCAACGACCAGCTCTTTGGCGGCAAGGGTAATGACGTGCTGTTCGGTGGCGACGGCGATGATGATCTGAGAGGTGAGGAGGGTATCGACACTGTGCATGGCGGAGCGGGTAACGATTTCTATGTGCTCGATATCGCCGATAAACTGGACAAAACCGAGGCCGACGCAGACACCGATACGGTGGCCGTGAACTTCGACTACACCTTGGGCGACAACCAGGAGAATCTCTCCTTCTATGACGCGGGCGCCCATCACATGGGGACCGGCAATGCATTCGCCAATACGCTCACCGGCACCAATGTCGCGGTCGACGAGCTATTTGGTCTGGCTGGAAACGACACCCTTAACGGCGGCGGGGGCGACGATCACTTGGTTGGCGGCGAAGGAGACGACACCCTCAACGGCGGTGCGGGCGACGATCACCTGGTTGGCGGCGAAGGCAATGACACTTATTTCATCGACAACCTTGGCGATATCGATGGCACCGATCTCGACCTCGGCACCGACCGTGTCAACAGTGCCATCACCTATACCTTGCTCGAACACCAGGAAGAGTTGGTGCTGCTGGCAAGCATCGATCCGATCGACGGCACCGGCAATACCGGCGCAAATTTCATGGTCGGCAATGCCGGCGCGAACGTTTTGCAAGGTGGCCAGGGCAACGACGAAATCAACGGCTTTGGCGGCGCCGACAGCCTGTTCGGCGATGCGGGCGATGACTTCTTGCATTACGAGCCGAGCGCGACACGCATCGATGGCGGTGCTGACAGCCTGTTCGGCGACACGCTGTTTCTGACCGGCAGCGCCGCCAGCACGCTCGATCTCACGACGATTGCCGACGACCTAGTGACGGGCTTCGAGAACATCCGCTTTGCCTCCAGCCAGGCCCATACGCTGAAGATGAACGCCGGCGACGTACTGGCGCTGTCCGATACCACGGACATTTTGAAAGTGTTCGGTGGAGCCGATGACGTGGTCAACTTGACCGGCGGTGATTGGACCAAGGACGCCGACACAATCGGTAATTTCCAGGGCTACACCAACGTTTCCGCCCACGTGCAGATTCATTTGGACATCCTCGCCGCAAACGTCACCCTGACCTGAGGGGCTAATTCCACCCCCCTCGCGTCAGCGCCACCTATCGCTGACAATGCCGGCGAATAGCACAGGGGCAGAACGGTCATGGTCGACATACATTTCGGTGCAATCTGGGAGTCGGTGGCTGACGCCGTACCGGACGCCATCGCGGTCGTGCAGGGCGCCCGTCGTTATACCTGGCGCGAATACGAGCAGCGCGCCGCACGTCTGGCCCAGTGCTTCCTCGACGCCGGGCTCGCGCCCCATGCCCGGGTTGGCATGTATCTGTACAACGCGCCCGAATACTGCGAGACCAATTTCGCCGCGATGAAAATGCGCGGTGTCGGCATCAACATCAATTACCGCTATCTCGATCAGGAACTCGCCTACCTGCTCGATAATGCCGACGTCGAAGCGCTGGTCTATCACAGCTCGCTCGCCGACCGCGTCGCGCGGGTACGCAAACAAGTGCCGGGTTTAAAACTCTTGGTCGAAGTGGACGATGGTGCTAGCGCCGATGGCCGGCACGAGGTCGAAGGCGCGCTGCACTATGAAGCGATGCAGGCCACCGGCAAGCCCGCCGCGCGCATCAAGTATCAAGGCGACGAGCTCTATATCCTCTATACCGGCGGCACCACCGGTATGCCCAAGGGTGTGACCTATTCCCTGCGTGACTTCACCCGCTTCTTCTATCAATCCTATCCGACCATGTTCGGTAAGCCGCCCTTTGAACAGGCCAGCGATCTGGCCGACGCCGCTCGCGCGCGAGTCGCTGCCGGTGTGCCATTGGTGGCGATGTCCGCGCCGCCGCTCATGCACGGCACGGGCTGCTGGCTGGGCATGATGGCGCCGCACATGCTCGGTGGCACGACGGTGTTTCTCGAAGGCCGCGGTCTCGACCCGTTGGAGTTGTGGGACACCATTGCCCGTGAACGGGTGCAACAGTTGATCATCGTCGGCGACGCCTTTGCGCGGCCCATGCTGCGGGCTCTCGAACAGCACCCTGGCCGCTGGGATCTGTCCTGTCTGCAGTTGATCATCTCATCGGGCGCGATGTGGTCGAGTGAAGTGAAGCGCGCCATGCTTGAGCACCTGCCCCAGGTCGCGTTGGGCGATGTGCTCGGCTCTACCGAAGGCGGCATGGGGCAGTCGATCATGACCAAGGACACGCCGCCAGGCGAGACCGCCAAGTTCGCCCTGCGACCGACCACCAAGGTCTTTACTGAAGACGGCCGCGAACTGCAGCCGGGCTCGGGTGAAGTGGGCATGGTCGCCAACGGTGGCCTGGTGCCCTTGCGCTATCACAAAGACCCGGAAAAATCGGCGCGCACTTTTCGTGAAATCAACGGCCAGCGTTATTCCTTTCCAGGGGACATGGCGACGGTCGAGGCGGACGGCAGCATCACCCTGCTCGGACGCGGCTCGAACTGCATCAACACCGCTGGCGAGAAAGTCTTTCCCGAAGAAGTCGAAGAAGTTCTGAAACGCCATGGGGCGGTGGAAGATGCGCTGGTGTTTGGCGAGGCTGACGAACAGTTCGGTCAGCGGGTGGTGGCGGTGGCGTCCTTGAAGCCCGGTGCCAGCGCCACGGCGGAGGCCATCGTTGCCGAGGCGCGCACCCAGCTCGCGAGTTACAAGTTGCCCAAGCGTCTGGTGATTGTGCCGCACACGCCACGTGCACCGAACGGCAAGGCCGATTACGCGACAGCTAAAGCCTTGTTCGCCGCCGGCGCTTGAGACCCAAACGACAAGACGCCCCGGCACTGGAATTTGTCTGGCGCGAGAACTTCGATGCACAGGCTTTTCTCGCCCGCGTGTGGCAACGGCGGCCGTTGTTGATCCGTCAGGCCTGGCAGGCTTGGCACAATCCCCTGTCACCAGACTATCTCGCCGGTCTCGCCTGCCAGCCCGATGTTGAGTCGCGGCTGGTATTGCGCGGCAAGCGCGGCTGGCGGCTGGAACACGGCCCCATCCCGGCCTCGCGCTTCGCGAGCTTGCCGAAGAAAAACTGGACGCTCTTGGTCCAGGCTGTCGATCACCATGTGCCGGCGGTCGCCACGCTGCTTGATGCCTTTCGCTTTCTGCCCGACTGGCGCATTGACGATGTGATGGTGAGCTACGCCGTGGACGGCGGCAGTGTCGGCCCGCACTTCGATCAATACGATGTGTTTCTGGTGCAGGGCCTCGGTCAGCGGCGCTGGCAAGTCGGACCACGCTGCGACGCTAACACGGGGCTGCTGTGCCACGAAGACCTACGTCTGTTACCGGGCTTTGAGGTCAAGCACGATTGGTTGCTCGAAGCAGGGGACATTCTCTATCTGCCGCCCGGCTATGCCCATCACGGCTTCGGCGTGGGCGACGACTGCATGACTTATTCGATAGGTTTTCGCGCACCGAGCCGCGCCGATCTGCTGGGCCATTGGGTCGATGCGGTGATCGACGGTTTGCGCGAAGACGATCGCTACACCGATGGCACGCTGGTACCCGTGGCCAATCGCGGCGAGATCGATGCCCCTACGCTAGCGCGTCTGCACGACATGGTGCGTGGGTTACTTGCCGACGGCGACGCTTTCGCGGCCTGGTTCGGTCGCTTTGCCACCGCGCCTAAGTATCCAGAGTTACAAGCTGGTCCGCAGCGGCCACTCGACGCCAGTCGTTTCGCCGCACGACTTGCGCGCGGCGGGCGGCTGGTGCGTGCGCCCGCCAGTCGCTATGGCTTTGTGCGACACGGCCGGGCCGTGACCCTGTTTGTCGACGGTGACGCGATCAAATGTCGCGGCGCCGCCGCGCGCCTGGCCGAACGACTTTGCGCATACCGCGCCGGGCAGAGTGTGACGGCAGAACTGCGTGGCGCGGCGGCACTCGAACTCGCCGTGGACCTATACAATCGTGGCGCATTGCTGTTCGAACACGGTGGCTGAGCACCCATCGGTGGTGATTCGAGTCGCCGCCTGGGCGCGCGATGGCGATGCCCTCGCTGACATCCGTCGGCGCGTATTCATCGAAGAGCAGCACGTTCCCGAAGAACTTGAATGGGATGGCGAGGATGCGCGCGCCCAGCATTGGCTGGCATTGCGTGATGATCAGCCGCTCGGGACTGTTCGCCTGTTGGCCGACGGCCACATTGGACGCATGGCGGTGCTGGCGCGAGCGCGCAAGCATGGGCTGGGTTCGAAGTTATTGCGTGCCGCCATCGACGCGGCGCAAGGGCAGGGCTTGCTAGAGGTGTATTTGCATGCCCAGGTGCAGGCGCTGGGGTTTTATACGCGCCATGGTTTCGTCGTCGAAGGTGCAGTGTTCATGGATGCGGGGATAGCTCATCGGGCGATGCGTTTGGCGCTTGGGCCTTACCCCTCACCCTAGTCCTCGCCCCGGGGTCACTGCTACCGACTCGCTTACCCAAGCCAGAACGAGAACGCCGGCGACCGGGCGATACGGAGCGCTGACAGGATCCGGATGCACCTACGCTGCCCTGACCGTCTCGATCTCGGCAATGATTCCCGCGAGACGCTGCCTTGCGTGCCATAGGTCATAGGTCTGCTGCAATTGCAGCCACATCTCAGGACCGTTACCGAACAGCTTGCCGAGACGCAGTGCCATCTCCGGTGTTATGGCCTGGCGCTCTCCCAGCACGTTGTGCAAGGTTTGCCGAGATACTCCGAGCGCCCGTGCTGCGCCAGCTACCGACATGCCCGCAGACGGCAACAGGTCCTCGCGCAGTAGCTCTCCTGGGTGGAGTGGAGCCAGTGCTGGCAACTTTGCTTTGATCTCCCTCGCCATCGCTATGCCCTCAATGGTAGTTTTCCAAATCGACCCGCACCGCATCCCCATCGACCCACTCGAATGTGATGCACCACGGCCCATTGACGTGCACGCTGTACCGTTTCGGCTTTCCTTTGCGGGGGTGAAAGTCGAAGCCCGGTAGGTCCATGTCCTGCGGCCGGATGGCCGTCTGCAGCGTCAGTAGCCGCCGGCGGATGCGGTCTGCGAGGTCAGCAGCGACCCCACTCGGATCGGCATCGTTAAAGTACCGTGCGAGCCCTCGATGCCGGAAGCTGCGGATCATGATGTGAGTTTAGATGACGGCCCGAACAGTGTAAAGTTTAGCTTTACATTATTTTCGACTTCCTGCGCTTTTGGTTCGCAGCCTCGGCTATCTCCCACTGCCTGCGCTGCCACGACTTGGACAGCGCATGACACTCAAGCCAAAGGGCCGCGCGTTTGTTGCTCAGCCCGCCCGCGTAATCACCACTTGCGAGGGCGTCGGTGCTGGGAAACCGGCCGCCGCCAGCGACTCGCGGATGGCGCGTTACCTTCGAAAGACACCTGCCAATAGTGGTCGTTATGGCAGTACGGCCGCACCGCCAGCACCGGTCCGACCAGATTGAAATCGAGGATCTCGACTTCCGGGGCGGGTGTGGCGAGTACGTGCGGGATGCTCGCCATGCGTGCGCGCAGCAGTTCCATGGCGGCGAGGTGATCGGCACTGCCGGCCAACTGGCACTTCAGTTCGACGCGACGGAATGCGTTGGTGCTGAAGTTTTGAATATTGTCAGCGAAGATCTTGTTGTTGCCGATGATGGTCAGCACATTGTCCGGCGTGTCGAGGGTGGTGGCGAATAGGCCGATTTCCTTGACCGTGCCAGTCACGCCCCCAGCGCTGATGAAATCACCGACCTTGAATGGTTTGAGCACGATCAAGAAGGCACCGGCCGCGAGGTTGGACAACAACCCGCCCCAAGCCGCGCCAACCGCGATGCCGACGCCGGCGACCAGGGCCGCGAAGCTGGTGGTTTCGATGCCGCAGTAACCGAGGATCCCGACCACCAGGATGATGTTCAAGGCGACGGACAAAATATTGCCGAGATAGCGCATCAAGGTCGGGTCGACCTTCTGGCGCTGCATGACTTCCTGTAGCAAGCGGCCGACCAGGCCGATCAGCCAGCGGCCGACGATCCAGATAAGTAATGCCGTGCCGACCTTGATGGCGCCCTCGGTCGCATAGTGCCTGGCCACCGCGCCCTATTCTTCGAACGTATCCATAGTCCCTTGCTCCGCTGGTTTTGTTGAGTGCGTCTGCGCTTCGCTCAGATCGACCGCAACGCCGATCGCTGATCTCGTCGTTCGACCGCTTACGGCGCGAGCCGTGGGCGTAGCCGATGATGGATCGTCGCGCGCTGCCAGGCATGGCCGGCGCGCAGCAGCGAGGCTTCCTGCAAATTCCCCGCCGCGAGCTGAAAACCAAACGGTGCGCCATCGCTATTGCGGCCCGCCGGTAAGGACAGGGTCGGCGTGCCGGAAAGATCAAACGGCGCGGTAAAGCGCAGCAGATTCGCCCAGTCGTCAGGTTTGGTGCCGAAGGTCGAGAACTCTTCGAGGGTGAGATTCTGGCGCTGAAACGCCGGCGCGATCACCACATCGACACTGCCGAATAGCCGCGCGAGCTCGCCGCGGAAGGCCTGGCGCACGTCGTGGGCGAGCGCATAGTCGATGCCGGAAGTCGCGATGCCGGTGTCGATGAGGTCGGCTAATCCCGGCCCGTAGTCGGCTGCCCGTGAGGGATAGTTGGCGGCGTGATAGGCCGCCACTTCGGCCGTGGCGAGCGGCGTCCAGGCCGCGAGTGCCGCCGCGCTATCGGGAAAGCGGACCGGTACGACCGTCGCGCCGGCGTCTTTCAACACCGCCAGACACTCGCGCATGGCGGCGACATTGGCCGCATCGACCTTGGCCACGCCGAAACTTTCGTCGAAACCGACGCGCAAGCCGCGCAGATCGCCATCGAGCTTGTCGCAGTAATCCGGCACCGGTTCACGCAGTGCAGTCGGGTCATCGTCGTCGGCGCCGGCCAGGGCGTTCAGCAGCGCCGCGCAGTCGGCCGCGCTGCGCGCCATCGGGCCGATGTGATCGAGCGACCAGGACAACGCGAATACACCGGCGCGACTGACCCGTCCCCAGGTCGGCTTCAAGCCAGTGATACCGTTGGCGTAGGACGGAAAGCGAATCGATCCGCCGGTGTCGGAGCCGAGACCACCAAAGCACAGTCCCGCCGCTACCGCCACGCCGGTGCCACTCGACGACGCGCCGCTCCAGTAGGCCGCATGATGGGGATTGATGGGCGGCACGATGTCAGGATGATGGTGGGCGACTGCACCCTCGGTCAGTTGCAGCTTGCCGAGGATCACGGCACCGGCTGCGCGCAGGCGCGCGACCACCGTTGCATCGCGTGTCGCCGGCGCGATCTTGGCGCGCACGCGGGGCATGCCAGCCGAAGTCCGCACTCCGCTCGCGTCGCATAGATCCTTGACCGC
>JANLSI010000226.1:0-2816 GCA_031362345.1 Pseudomonadota bacterium | reverse complement strand
CCCCCGCACGGACTTCCACGTGCAACCCCAAGGACCTTGCTCAGCGAGGCCAAATCGTCGGCTCAAAACCCCGCCCTCGTGCGGGGTTTTCTATTGGCGCGAGCGCCACGGCAGGCGCTAGCTGCGCGGAGTCCGGACGGTCAAGCTGGCTGCGCATGGGGCCGCTAATTCCCCTCACCGGAATTGCAGAATGCGCCCTATGCCTGCCTCGAACTCAGCCCTCACGGCGTCGAATGCGACCTACGTAGGGACCGATCCGCTCACCGCGCTGGCGCCCGAGATTGTGCGTATCCGCGGGCTCATTCCCTTACGCCGGCTGGCCGACCGGGAGTTCGCCGCGCTTGTGCAGCATGCCAGCGTCGAACGCCGTGGCGCTGGTACCCTGCTGTTCCGCAGCGAGGTCGATGAGCAGTGGATCTTCTACCTGCTCGACGGTGAAGTAGAAATCATCGATGACCAAGGCCGGGGGTTTTGTCTCGAGGGCGGCTCAATCGAAACCGCCCATCCTCTGTCACCCCATCGCAAGGCGCGCGTCCAGGCAACCATCACCCGTGATGCCTGTTATGTGCGCATGCCGGCCGCTCTACTGCGTCTCAACACCTCGCCGCGCGCCAGCCGGGGTGTGGAGGTCGAGGAACTGTCGGACGACAGCGACGAGATCGACAACCAGCTCATATTCGCCGTCGCCCATGCATTGATGGATGGCAGTTTCACGCTGCCAACCCTGCCGGACATCACGCTGCGCATACGCAACGCCGCCAACGATCCCTCCAGGGGCGTGTCGGATCTGGTCAAGTTAGTGCAGGCCGACGCGGTCATCGCCGCCTATTGCATGAAGGTCGCCAACAGCGCCGCCTATGTCGCCGCGCGTCCCGTGAGCGGCGTACAGGATGCGGTGCTACGCATGGGCATGGCGGCCACGCGCGATTTGATCACTGCGTTTACGCTCAAAGATCTATTCAGTTCGCTCGACCCGGCCACGCGCGCCCTGCTGCGCGTGGCCTGGCAGCACAGTTCGCGCATCGCCGCGCTCAGCTATGTCATCGCTCGTCACAGTCAGCGCCTCAATGCCGAGCAAGCGTTATTAGCCGGTCTGGTGCATGACATCGGCATGCTGGTGCTGCTGCGCGAATGGCCGCTACACGCCCGCAGCGCCATCACGCCCAGTACACTCAAGGGTCTGGCGCGCGAGTTGAATGGCGCCGTCGGTTCGATGGTGCTGCGGGCCTGGCATTTTCCCGACAGCATCGTCACCACCGCTCTGTACGCCGAGCACTGGACCCACACCGAGCACGACGCGCTCGAATTAAGTGATTGCGTCGTCCTCGCCCACGCCCACGACACGGCGCCACCGCCGTGGTCCGATAGCGTACCCGCCATCGAGCTTGTCGCGGCGTATCGTAAATTGAGTGATGGCAGCCTGTCGCCGGCACGGCGCTTGATGGTGGGAGAGGAAGCTGAAAAGGAAATCCGCGCTGTGCACGAGCTGCTCGGCGCCTAGCAGCCACGCTAGTCGAACACCACCAGCAGATCTTTCGATTCCACCTGCGCACCAGGCTGCACCACGACTTCGGCGATGCGGCCGGCACGCTCGGCACGTATGCTGGTCTGCATCTTCATTGCTTCGATGGTCATGAGCGCGTCGCCCTTGCTGACCTGCTCACCGGCACGCACATTGATCTGGGCGATAAGTCCCGGCATCGGCGCACCGACGTGGCGCGCATTGCCGGCCTCGGCCTTGACGCGCGGCGCCTTCAGCACCGGCTGCGTACGATCTTCGATCTTGACCGTGCGTGGCTGACCATTGAGTTCGAAATACACCGTGCGCATCCCATCATCGTGATGTTCGTTGGTGCCGAGATAGCGAATGAGCAAGGTCGGTCCATGGTCGAGCGCGACATTGATCTCTTCGCCCGACTCCATGCCGTAGAAGAACACCGAAGTCGGCAGATCGGCCAGGTCGCCATACTGGCGGCGGGTGTGCGCGTATTCGACGAACACGTCGGGATACATGAGATAGGACGCGAGCTCGTAATCACTGATGTGACGGTCGACTTTGTGCTCGGCCTCGGCGCGTGCCTCCGCCAGCTCGACCGGCGGAATCACTGAACCAGGGCGGACCGTGATCGCTGTCTGCCCGGCCAGGATCTTTTTCTGCAAGGCTGGCGGAAAACCGCCCGGGGGTTGGCCGAGGTCGCCACGGAAGAAAGACACCACCGATTCGGGGAACGCAACGTCGACCGTCGGATCCTCGACTGCGATGCGTGACAGGCCGCTGGTCACCATCATCAAGGCCATATCACCGACCACCTTGGAGCTGGGCGTGACCTTGACGATGTCGCCGAACATGTCATTGACCTCGGCATAAGCCTGGGCGACTTCCGGCCAGTGTTCACCAAGACCAAGCGAACGCGCCTGTTCGCGCAGATTGGTGTACTGCCCGCCGGGCATGCCGTGGACATAGACTTCGGACGCGCCGGCGCGCTCCTCGCTTTCAAAGGCCAGATAATTGCCGCGCACCTCGTCCCAATAATGAGATAGCTGGCGGATGGCGTGGGGGTCGAGACCCGTCTCGCGCGGGCCGTGGCGCAGCGCTTCGACTATCGAACCGAGATTGGGCTGCGAAGTGAGACCGCTCATGGCGTCCATCGCGGCGTCGACCGCATCGACCCCGGCCTCGATCGCGGCCAACACGCTGGCGGCCGAGATGCCGCTGGTATCGTGGGTATGGAAATGGATCGGGATGCTGATCTCCTGCTTGAGGGCACTCACCAGATCGCGCGCCGCCTGCGGCCGGCACAGGCCGGCCATGTCCT
>JANLSI010000151.1:0-4476 GCA_031362345.1 Pseudomonadota bacterium | reverse complement strand
CCGGGCAGCAGCGCACGCTGTATGGGCGCAACCAGTTCGGTCAGGGCCAGATTCGAAATTTCGTAGGCGATGGTATAGAAGCCGAGGATGGTGGGTGGCACGTAGCGGGCCAATACCAGGGTGTCACCGCTGTTGTCGACGAAGCGTAATGCGCTGTTGATCATCAGCCATTTTGAAAAATGAAAAATCTCGCGCCAACGCGACAGCGTGAAGCGCGGGCGATAGGGATGCATGACGAAACCGGTGACGATGCGGCTGCTGCGGCCGATTAGGATGCCATAGGCCAGCGCCCAGAAATTATGCAGCGCGAAGGCCAGGGTCAGCGTCGCGACGAAGCTGATCAGGCGCGGGATCAGTTGCAGGATAAAATCGCGATCGAAGCGCAGCTGCTTGCGGAAATCGACAATGCCGACGCTTTCGAAGCCTTCGATGAAGGTGCCGAGCGCGAGTAACTGAATCAAAGGCACGAGGCGCGCTTCGTGGTAAAAATCGGCGAGATAGGGCGCCGCCAGGGCGAACGCCAGGCCGAGCACGACACCGCGTATCACGCCCAGAGTCCAGGCCGTGTGGTACTTGTCCGGACCGGCGGCCTGGTCCTGCACCAGCACCGCGTCGAAACCGAAGGCGGTGATACCTTCGACGGCGCCGAGCAGGACCGTCGCCATGGCGATCATGCCGTAGTCCTCGGGCGCGAGCAGGCGCGCGAGTATGAGGGTACTGATCAAGCCGAGACCGCGTACGGCCAGACGCATCAGGATCGCCCAGGCCGCGCCCTTGGCCATGTGGCGCCCGATCTCGGCCGAAGTAGTGTCGCTGTCGGTCACCGGACTGAGTTGGCGGGATTCATGGCCGCCCGGCCAGGTCGGTCAGCCAGGTTTCGAGGTCGTCGACGCGACCGTCCCAGGAATTGGCCTTGGCCACCGCACGGCGTGTAGCAGCGTTACCGGGCGCGTCGCCGGCCAGCGCGCGCGCCAGCGCCGCTTCCCAGGCATCCACGCCGTCGACCAGTTCCAATACGTCGCGATGGCGCTGCACATCGACCATATCGGCGCTCACCACCGGCAGGCCAGCGGCCAGGTATTCATGGAGTTTCAGCGGATAGGCGAAGCGCGCCCAGCCGCCGGCGCGGTCGTCGACCACATAGGGCATGGTGTTGACGTCCATGTGCACCATGTAGCGGCCGACTTCCTCGTGGGATTTGGCTCCCAGCCAATGCACATTGGCTAAGGCGAGGAGCGCGGTCCAGGCCGCGTAGGCCGCCTGACTGCCACCCATGCGACCGCCGTCGCCACCCGGTATCGGACCGACGAACACCCATTGCCAGGTCGGTTGGCGCTGGGCGAGTGCGCTGATCAGCGCGAGGTCGACCTTCTGCGAGATGACGCCGGCATAGCCCATGCGTGGATGGGCTATGGCGGCCAGGTCGGTGGGGCAGGGTGCGCTCAGACAGCGCGCGACGTTGTCGACGTCGGCACCGTTGAGCAGCACCCGCGCCTTGCTGCGGAGATTTTCCTGTAGCACCTCGATCTGCTTATTCGAGGATACCGTGATCAAATCTGCGCGCTGCTGCAAAGCGAGGAAATTGGCTTCCTGGTGCGTATTCCAGCCGGGGATCTCGCGGTAGGCGTCACGCACGTGGAATACCACCCGGCGCGGCTGGAGGAATTCGAGCATTGGAAAGAATTCGGGATTGAACAACACCGCGATGTCGTGGCTGCCTTGGGGGGCCGCTAACACCGAGCGCAGCCGATGGGCATGTAGGGCATAGGCCAGCGCATTCCATTTCGACCAGCGCGTGGAGGTGGGTAACAGCGCGCTCGGCAAGGGCACGGTGACATTGTGATCGACGCGCGTATGCCAGCGCAGGGGACACGTGCTCACGCCCATGGAGCGCACTTCGGTGACCGACATCGGCCCGCTCGAATACACCACCGGCCAGCCGCGAGCGGCGAGTCGCGACAGGATGTGCTGTCGGTTCATCCAGTTGCTGAACCAGGGGTTAGTATCGAAAGCAAACAGGCGCGGTTTCATGGCGGCAGTACACGAGCGTTAAAGTAGTTCAAGCGCCCGCATGACGAAGCTCCATCAGATTCGCATCGATGGCGAATTTGTTCGCCCAGTTCAGCAACTCGAAGCGTCCATATTCGCCATCGACCGGATAGGAGCCTTTGACGCCGCCGCGTAGCCCGCTTGGCCCATCGAGGTGCAGCGTGCGCCGAAAGAAATGGTTGGCGCGGCGCCCAGCCTCAAGATAGGCCCGCTTGCCGGTGAGCTCGAACAGCAGAAACCAGCAGGCCGCGATCTGCACCGCACCGGTCACGCAGGACCAGGCCGCCGCCGGTCGCCACTGCGCGTCGAAACAACCGGCGATACGACCGCTAGGCTCGATCACACCGAGCAGCGCCTGGGCGGTGTTCTCCGCCGCCGCCAGCAAAGTCGGGCTCGGCGCGTAGCGATGGGCTTCGATGATGCCGCGTAACGCGTAGCCGATGGTATGGGTCAGGGGTGCGGCGGGATTGCTCAGACAACAATCCGCGAACCAGCCATTGGCTTGCTGCTTGGTCAACGCCCAGGCGACGTTGCGCAAACCGGCTGCACCGAACGCCCCATCGCCCAGCGCCCGTGCCGCCTCGAACAATCCCCACGAGACGTGGGTTTCATAGGTCTTGTCGCCGGGCGCCGCGAAGGGTGTGGGGTAGCGACGCCAGCAACCATCGGTATCCAGCGAGTCCGCCAACCAGTGCGCCGCGCGTCGCGTGGCATCGTGATAATCGTTGAAGTGGCGCACCCCAGCGGCGAGTCCGATCAGGATCTGTCCGGTATTGAAGGTTACCGGTACCAAGGGCTGGGCATTGATGATGCCGCCCTGAAAGCCGCCGTCGGGAAACTGGATCTTGCGGCACCAATCGAGCGCGGTGCGCGCCGACTGCGCGTATTTTTGGTCGTGCAAATGCGCGGCGACATCGAGCAAGGTAGGAATGATATAGCCCGTGGTTTCGGGATAGGACTGTCCCCAGCCGCTGACAAGACTGTAATGGCGCGCATAGCCGCCATCGTCGGTACTGCTCAGTCGTTGGGCATCGAGTAGCCAGTCGGCCAGCGGCGCGATGACCTGTGCGGCGCCCGCATCAATGAACAAACGACCACTGCGGTCGGCCTTGATTTCCTGCCGGGCCGCGAGCGGTAATCTGGCCCATTCGAGCGAGGACGCGAGGCGCTGCTTGAGGGCGCGGGGGATGAGACGAGTGATCGCTTGCCGCACAGTGGGGTTACTCTGACAGATTTGAAATGCCGCGCGACGCGCGCGGCGTTGTCGCGGTCCGGGACGCGCAATTGTCGCGCCGTGCAGTGTGTTCCGATAGCGGCCGATGCATTATAGAGTTAACCGTCAGGACCAGCGACCGGCGACGCAGCGCTGGCGCGATAGGCTGCAAGGAAGGCGCTGAGATGTCGACCAAGGGTGGCTGTGGGTGCACTTGCCCAGCGGCTTCGAACCACAGGATTCTGGTGCTCAATGTCCGCCATCCCACCGCTTTCACTGCTGACCTACACGTCGTTGTATCCCAACGCGCGACAGCCTCGTCACGGCATCTTCATCGAACAGCGTCTGCGTCACTTGATGGCGGCTTACCCGCTTGCGGCACGCGTGGTCGCGCCGGTGCCGTGGTTCCCGCTGCGCGCGCAGATCTTCGGGCAGTACGCGACCTATGCGGCGGTGCCGGCGCAGGAGAACCTAGACGGTGTGCCGGTCTGGCATCCGCGCTATGCCGTGGTGCCCAGGCTCAGCTGGCAGGTCTCGCCGTGGCTCATGTATCGCGCCACCCGCGCGCTGGTGCGACAGCTACACAATGACACCCCCATCGATGTGATCGATGCGCATTTCTTCTATCCCGATGGGGTGGCGGCGGTCATGCTGGGGCGCGAACTCGGTGTGCCGGTCTGCATCACCGCGCGCGGTAGCGATCTGACCTTGATGCCGGACTTCGCGTTGCCGCGGCGCTGGATCCGGTGGGCGGCGGCGCAGGCCGAGGGCCTGGTAACCGTCTGCGCGGCCCTGCGTGAACGCCTGGTGGAACTCGGCGTCGCCGCCGAGCGCGTCACCGTATTACGTAACGGTGTCGATCTCGAACGTTTCCAGCCGGTGGCGGCCGAGCCGCTCCGGCAGCGGCTGGATCTGCACGGTCAGGTGCTGCTGTCGGTTGGCAACCTGGTCGAATTGAAAGGCCATCACCTCATCATTGAAGCGCTGCAAACGCTCTCGGACTGCACCTTGATGATTATCGGCGCGGGACCGGAGCGCGCGGCGCTGGAGCGCTTGGCGGCGCGGCTGGGTGTGGCTGAGCGCGTGCGTTTCTTAGGGCTCATTGCCCACACTGAACTGCGCGACTACTACGCGGCAGCCGATGCCCTGGTGCTGGCCTCAAGTCGCGAAGGGTGGGCGAATGTGCTGCTGGAGGCGATGGCCTGCGGCACGCC
>JANLSI010000659.1:0-3240 GCA_031362345.1 Pseudomonadota bacterium | reverse complement strand
CGCCGCACAGACGACCCGCGCGGGACGGGTGGGACGCCCTACATGCAATGGCTCGAACAGCTCCACGCTGAAACGCGCAGCGCCCGGAGCAGGTGAATCGCCCCTCACACGCCGTGCGCGCGAAGACTACGCGAGCGCGTTAAACTTAAACCTAAACGCCGTTGGTGGTGACACGATGCCGCCGGATCACCGAGAACCTAAACCGCCCTATATCGTGCGACCGCTGACTGCGGTATTGACCCGTGGTTTCGATCCACGTCTGTCGGTCGGCTCGGCGCGCCCTGCGGTTTTTCGCTCGTCGACCTTCGTCTTTTCGAGCCCGGAAGCGGCTGAGCGCGCGTTCGCGATCGCCTTGGGCAAGGTGCACGCCGCAGCGGACGAAAGCGTCGACCTTATCTATGCGCGTTTATCGCATCCGAACGCAGAAATTCTCGAAGACCAAATCGTTCCGCTCGAACCGGGCTCGCACTCCGCAGCGGTGTTCAATTCCGGCATGGCCGCCATCTCGACCTTGTTCCTCACCTATTGTCGGCCGGGAAGCTCGCTCGTTTATACCGTACCGCTGTATGGCGGGACTCAACATCTCATTCGCGAACTGATCGAGCCGCTGGGCGTCACGGGCGTGCCAGTGCGCGCGGGTGACAGCGACGCGCTGCGATCAGCCATCGCCGAGGCCACGCATCCGAATTTGATCTTTATCGAAACGCCGGCCAACCCAAACTTGCGCATGACGGACATCGCCGCTGCGGTAACAGCCGCCAGCGCGCATCCGGACAAGCCCCTCGTGGCGGTCGACAATACCGTGCTCGGCCCCACCTTTCAGCACCCTCTCCTACTGGGCGTCGACTTCAGCGTCTACTCCGCGACCAAGTTCTTGTCCGGCTTCAGCGATATGTTGGGTGGTGTGATCCTTGGGCGTGTACCTGACGCGATTGCCCAGCTACGGGGAACGCGCGCCATTCTCGGCAACATCCTCCAAGCGGATGAATGCTGGCTGCTCGATGGACGGTTGCCGACGGTCGGCTTGCGCATGAATCGGCAAAGCAAGAACGCCGAACGCATTGCACACCAACTCGCCGCGCACCCGAGCATCAGCACGTTTTACTACCCCAGCCTGTTCGATGAACCCGAGCAGATCCGCATTCGCGACGCGCAGTGCAAATTCCCTGGCGCGTTGTTCTCCTTCGAGCTGAAAGGAGGGAAAACGGCCGCGTTCGATTTTCTCCGCCGCCTGTCTATTGCGCGTAATGCCGTCAGTTTGGGCAGCGTAGAAACACTCGCGTGTCATCCCGCGACCACGACACACGCGGAATTGTCTCCGGCACAGCTCGCAGCGAGCGGAATTACGGATAGCTTGGTGCGCGTATCGATCGGGATCGAAGATTGGCGTGACCTGCTGCGCGACCTTAAGCAAGCACTCGATTCGTTGTAAAGCGTTACCGCGAGGCATATAGCGGAACGATAACCGCCCTTTTCGCCGAACTTGAGCGCCGTTGATGATGGCTTCTTTACGCTCGGGCGGGTCCAGGCCGGGCTGCATTCTCGACCGTACGCCGCTTTGAACCGCAGCTATCATTAGTCGCGCAGACGGCTGATGCCGCGCAGGATCGCTCCACACCGACTCGTCACATTCAGTAAACTGTCGCGACTGTCTTGCTACTCGCCGCTCCATCACTGAGTGGCGTTCGGTCCCAACCCCCTTTGCCGGCGCTCGCTCCATGAATTTGACTCACAACGATTTCCGTACGGCGTTTGGCGCAGCGACATTTGAGCGCGGCTTGCTATATTTCAATAAGCGCCATGTGATGGACATGGCTGTCGAGCAATTTGAAAGCGAGACCGTCATCCAGGCCACCACCGCCGGCAGCGGCAACGCGGTCTACGCGCAAAACATTTCACTGGACGGCACTGGGCGCTCGCTGGTCATCGATGGCGAATGCACTTGCCCGGTCAGCTACAACTGCAAGCACGTTGCCGCCGTGTGTCTCGCCTACGTCGAGCGTGCGCGTACGGCGCCCGGTTGCGCAGACTCACTTGCCTCTTTTACTGTTTGGCTGCAACGCATGGCGGCAGCGGGTGTAGCCACGCCGGCGCCAGATCAAGAATTGGTGGTTTATTTGCTTAGCGCCTATTCCTCGCGACGCGCCAGCAGCGATGTCGGTATTGGTATCGGTATCGAGGCACGCATAGTCAAACCACGCGCCGGTGGGCGCGGCTACACCCGCGGGCGCAATGCCCATCTTGAGCGTATGGGGCTCGGCGAATTTGGCGCGCGTATGGCCACGAGTCTGGACCGCGACATAGCTGGGCTGTTGTTGGCGGGCGGTGACTACTGGCAGGGGCCGTCGCTGGCCGGGCGTGCCGGCTACCACGCGGTCGCGGCGCTGCTCGAAAGCGGCCGCTGTTACTGGCTGGATACCTCTGCCCCGCCGCTCACCGCCGGACCGCTGCGCGAGCTCGAACTTGCCTGGCAGGCCAGCGGCGCAGACGGCACACTCGAACTGACGAGCGCCATCGCGGGTGGCAGTCTGTTGCTGCCCACCACCCCTCCGCTGTACCTGGATCCCGAGCGGCACGTGATCGGCGAACTCGATAGTCAGGGACTGACCGCCGCACAGCTCAGCCTGCTGGCCGCAGCACCGCGCGTGGCGCCACAACACGCGGTCGGTGCGGCGCAGATCTTGACGGGCAGTTACGCCCAGCTGTCGATGCCGCTGCCAGCGCCGGTCACGACCCGTGAAAACGCTGGCCAGACGCTGCAACCTTGTCTCGGGCTTTACGGTGACGGGCCCGATGACGGCGCATGGCTCGTCCTGGATTTCTGCTACGGCAGCGATCGCATCCACGCCTTGCCGCGCGCAGCGAGCAGCGTGTTGACGACAGGTGAGGAATTCGTGCGCGTGCTGCGCGACCCGGCCGCCGAAGACCACGCCCACACGCGGCTGCGCGCCTTGGGTTTTGTCGCGGCGTCGGCCAGTGTCTACCAGGAGCCGGCGACACGGGCGGTCTACGTGCGTGCCGAAATAGATACGTTGTCCTGGGCCAGCGCCTGGTCGCGTTTCCTGCGCGAAGACCTGCCGCAACTCTGTGCCGACGGCTGGCAGATCGAACGTGACACGAGTTTCGATCTGCACTTCGACAGCGGCACCTGGTCGGCCGAGATTGCCGACACTGTGGGTGATTCTGACTGGTTTTCGCTAGGCTTCCGGCTCGACTTCGCGGGCAACTCCCTGCCGTTGC
>JANLSI010000139.1:0-13126 GCA_031362345.1 Pseudomonadota bacterium | reverse complement strand
GTCGATCAAATCGGTGGGCGCATAGGTCGCGCCGCAGACCTCGCAGGAATCGCCGTATTGGTCGGCCGCGCGACAGCGCGGACAGGTGCCGCGGATGAAGCGGTCCGGCAGGAACATCTGCTTGAGTGGGTCGAAGGCCTGGCGGATGGTGCGCTTGGTGATGTATCCACCCGCGCGCAGCCGCGCATAGATGGTCGCGGCGATCGCGCGATTTTCCGGCGAGTGGGTCGAGTAGTAGTTGTCGAAAGCAATGGCGAAATCGGCGAAGTCGCGCTGATGGGCCGCGCCGATGCGCGCGATCAACTGCTCGGGTGTCACGCCCTCCTGTTCGGCGCGCAGCATGATGGGCGTGCCGTGGGCGTCGTCGGCGCAGACGTAATGGCACTCGTTGCCGCGCAGCTTTTGAAAGCGCACCCAGATGTCGGTCTGGATGTATTCGACCAGGTGTCCGATATGGATCGGACCGTTCGCGTAGGGCAATGCACTGGTGACCAGGATCTGGCGTGTGACGGTCATAGCCTTCCGATTCGCAGGGAATTAGGTCGGGAATTATAGGCAGCGACGGCGGGCGCGGCCATTGGTGTAGAATCACAACGATTAGCGAAAACAGCGCCATGAACCAAACAGAAGAAAACATTCGCGCCGCACTCGGCGCCGACATCGACCCCTATCTCGGCCAGGATCTGATCACCGCCGGTGCGATACTCGCCATCGATACAGCGAGTTCACCGCCACAGATCAAGATCGAGCTGGGCTTCCCCGTCGCACGCTATGGCGTCGAACTTGAGACGCGCCTGCGCCAGGTGTTGCAAGCCCAGGGCCTCGAAGCGGGTTTCGAGATCAGCTCGAAAATCGTCACACGTGAAGTGCAGAAAGGCACTAAACCACTGCCGCAGATCCGTAACATTATCGCCATCGCATCCGGCAAGGGCGGTGTCGGCAAGTCAACCACCGCCGCCAATCTCGCCATCGCGCTTCAGCAGGAAGGCGGCAAGGTCGGCGTGCTCGACGCGGACATCTATGGTCCGAGCCAGACCCGCATGCTGGCCAGCGGCGGCCGGCCCGAGAGCCGTGACGGCAAGTCCATGGAGCCGCGTATCAGTTATGGTCTGCAAACTATTTCGATCGGCAACCTGATCGAGGAAGACACACCGATGATCTGGCGCGGACCGATGGTCACCGGCGCGCTGGAACAACTGCTGTCCGATACCAACTGGCACGATCTCGACTATCTGGTCATCGACCTGCCCCCCGGCACCGGTGACATTCACCTCACCCTGTGTCAGAAGATCCCGGTCTCGGGCGCGGTCATCGTGACCACGCCCCAGGACATCGCCCTGCTCGACGCGCGCAAGGCCCTCAAGATGTTCGAGAAGGTCAATGTGCCGGTGCTCGGCATCGTCGAGAACATGAGCGTGCACATCTGCAGCAGCTGTGGCCACGCCGAACATATCTTCGGCGCCGGCGGCGGACAATCGATGGCGACCCAGTACGGCGTCGATCTGATTGGCTCACTGCCACTCGATATCGCGATCCGCGAAGGTGTAGACAATGGCCGCCCGACGGTCGCCATCAGCCCCGATTCGGCGGTGTCCGGCATGTATCGCGAAATCGCACGACGTATAGCGGCCAAGCTCGCGCTGCGGGCCCGCGACTTCACGGCCAAGTTCCCCAAAATAGTCATTCAGAACACTTGACACGCGCAACGCGAGCGGAGCCTTAAGCGATGCCGGTGAAATCCGATGCCTGGATCAGGCGCATGGCGAAGTCCCATGGTCTGATCGAGCCGTTCGAGCCCCAGCAGGTGCGCGAAGTGAATGGCCAAAAGGTCATTTCCTTCGGCACATCGAGCTATGGCTACGACATCCGCTGCGCGCCCGAATTCAAGATTTTCACGAACATCAATGCCACCATCGTCGATCCAAAAAACTTCGACTCTCGTAGCTTCGTCGACGTGCACAGCGAGGTGTGCGTGATTCCGCCCAATTCTTTTGCGCTGGCGCGTACCGTGGAATTCTTCCGCATCCCGCGCGACATCCTCACCATCTGTCTCGGCAAGTCGACTTACGCGCGCTGCGGCATCATCGTGAATGTCACGCCGCTGGAGCCGGAATGGGAGGGTCATGTCACCCTCGAGTTTTCCAATACCACGCCACTGCCGGCCAGGATTTACGCCAACGAGGGTGTTGCGCAGGTTATCTTCCTGCAGTCCGACGAATCCTGTGAAGTTTCCTACCGCGACCGCGGCGGAAAATATCAAGGACAGTTGGGCGTGACCCTACCGCGGGCCTGAATCGGCTCAGACCTTTCGCTCGCTGCCGCCACGTTCCTGGCGCAGCAGTTGGGCCTGTTTGCGCAGCACGTGACTGACCAGGATGTCGCGATCTTCTTCGCGCAATGCATCGAATTCGATACCGATAGCAAAGCCCTCGCCGCGCACGCGGCAAGCAATCACCCGCCCCATGGCTCGCATCACCTGATTGCCAGGCAAGAGCACCAGGTCGATGGCGAGCCAGGTATCAGGCTGCAGTGCCTCCAGCGCCCGCAATGCCAGCCCACCGCCACTCAGATTGACCATGGTCGGTTGGTGCTCGCGATAGTCACGGTCTATCCCGACACCCGATTCAAGCGTGAGAACACCGGCCAGCATGCTGAGTTTGCGATTCAGCAGCCCGATGGCTTCGGCAATGGCACGGCTCTCACGACGCAGTGCGGGGCCGAGATCGGTCAGACGCGTGTCCAGGGCATCAAGGGCGTCGCGCAGATTATCGGCGCGCAGAATGTGCTCAGTGATTTGAGCACGCGCAGTGTCGAGGTCTTGCACGGCGACCACGCGGTACTTGATCAACGCGCTGTCGTCGATACGGAAATAGCGTCGGCGCTCCGTTGTCATCGCCTGCCCTCGTGATTATCTGCCCGACGGTCGGTGCCAAGCACGGACGCTTGAGCGCGAGACGGATCATAACGCGGAGCAGGCAAAACGCACTGCTATACTGCCGCGACCGACCCTTGCCCGCTGATCAAGCGCTACGCCGACGCAATGGATTTCCTACCCATTTTTCTGACTCTTCGCGCACGCCGCTGTGTGGTGGTGGGTGGTGGCCACATCGCCGAGCGCAAACTGGCTTTGCTGGTGCGCGCCGGTGCGCAGGTCGAAGTGATCGCGCCGCAACTGAGCGAAGAACTCGAACGACTGGCCACCGCCGGCGACATCACCGTCAGCAAACGGGAATTCGAGGCCGCCGACGTATGCGGGGCGGCGCTGGTCATCGCCGCCACCGACGACGCCGTCGTCAACGAAAAAGTGGCGGCGGCCGCCGAGCAGGCCGGCGTGCTGGTCAATGTCGTCGACCAGCCCGGCGTCGGCAATGTGGTCATGCCGTCCATTGTCGATCGCTCACCGGTCATCATCGCCATCGGCACTGGCGGCAATGCCCCGGTGCTGGCCCGCTTGCTGCGCGCCAAGCTCGAATCCCTGATCCCGCAGGCTTATGGTGAACTCGCCAGTCTGCTCGGTTCGTTGCGCGAACGGGTGCGAGCGGCGGTGCCGGATGGTGTCGCGCGGCGCCGTTTCTGGGAACGGACGCTGGACGGACCGGCGGCGGAATTGATCTTTGCCGGTCGCCGCGCCGACGCTGTCGAGAGCATCGAGCGCGGCCTCGCCCAGGCCGGTCAGGAGCGCGCACCGGAAGGCGAGGTCTATCTGATTGGGACCGGCCCTGGGGATCCGGATCTGCTCACTTTTCGCGCGCTGCGGCTCATGCAGAATGCTGACGTCGTGGTCTACGACCGCCTGATCGGCGACACCATTGTCGACCTGTGTCGCCGCGACGCCGAACGTATCTTCGTCGGCAAGTCACGTGACCGTCATGCCCTGCCGCAAGCCGAGATCAATCACCTCTTGATCCGCCTCGCGCGCGCGGGTAAGCGTGCCGCGCGTCTCAAAGGCGGTGACCCTTTCGTGTTCGGACGGGGCGGCGAAGAAATCGAAGAACTGGCGGGCGCCGGCGTGGCTTTCCAAGTGGTGCCCGGCATCACTGCGGCCCTGGGCTGCGCGGCCTACGCCGGCATTCCCTTGACCCACCGCGACCTCGCCCACAGTTGCGTGTTTGTCACGGGTCATCATCGCGAAGACGGCGGCGAGCCCGACTGGGCCGGCCTGGTACGGCCGCAACAGACCTTGGTGTTCTATATGGGGGCGGCGAGTCTGTCGCGCATCTGTGCCCGGCTGATCGCCGCTGGCATGGACAGCGCCACACCGGCAGCGGTGGTCGAGCGCGGCACGACGCTCGCGCAACGGGTTGTCACCGGGACTGTCGCGACGCTGCCCGAGGCGGTCACGGCGGCGGATTGCAAACCGCCGCTCTTGATCATCGTCGGCGCGGTAGTCGGCCTGCGCGAACGTCTCAAGTGGTTCGAACAGGCCGTCCGTCTTACGCCTTCGGATCGAACTTGAGCGACACGGAGTTGATGCAATAGCGCTTATTGGTCGGGCGTGGACCATCGTCGAAGACATGGCCGAGGTGGGCCTCACAGGCCGCGCACACCACTTCGGTACGCATCATGCCGTGACTGGCGTCGGTACGCAGCAGCAAGCGGCCCTCGTCGACACCCTGCCAGAAACTTGGCCAACCCGAGCCGGAATCGAATTTATGCTCGGAGCTGAAGAGTTCAGCATCACAGCATACGCAGCGATAGATGCCGTCGTCTTTCAGCTGGTAGTAGTTGCCGCTGAAGGGTGCTTCAGTGCCCTGCTGGCGACATACCGCAAAGGCTTCGGGCGACAAGGACTGGCGCCATTGCTGTTCGGTCTTGGTGATTTTGCTCATGGTGATCCCATCCTGCTGACGATAGTCATTGCCGGCTCGCGCTTGGCGGCCGGGCCCGTGCGTGGTGGCGGCGGAAACCGTTCCCGGTGCCGGGCAATGGCGCTATGATACGGCCGATCTTGGCGCGAAAAAATAAAGATTTCGCCGCGCTTGCCGCCAATGGATTTGCGCCGACAGTCCGCCGCACAGAACCGAGAATCAGGAGAATTCATGTGAGGGTCGCACTGCTTGAAGATGATCGGGACCAAGCCGCATTGTTCATCGAATGGTTGAAAGCGGCCGGCCACACTTGCGGACACTTTGAATCCGGCAAAGCCTTTATCCGCAACATCAAGCACGACAGCTTCGATGCCCTCATCCTCGACTGGATGGTACCGGACATGGATGGCTTCGAAGTGTTGCGCTGGGTGCGGGAGAATTTCGACTGGCCGATCCCGGTGGTATTCGTGACCGCCAAGGATCAGGAAGACGACATCGTACGAGCGCTCGAGGAAGGTGCCGACGATTACGTAGTGAAACCGGCCAAACAGCGTGAACTGGTGGCCCGCATCACTGCCGTTGTCCGTCGCGCGGCGGGTGTCGACGACACCCAGACCACCATCGAACAAGATCCTTTCCTGATCGATCTCGGCAATCACCAGATTCAGCGCAGTGGCGAACGCATCGAAGTCACCCAGAAAGAATACGAGCTGATCGTGTTTCTGTTCCGCAATGTCGGCCGCGTGCTGTCACGCGCTCATATTTTGGAAAGCGTGTGGGGCCGTAACCCCGACATCAACACCCGCACGGTCGACACCCACGTCAGCCGCATCCGCTCGAAACTGTCGCTGGCCCCCGATACGGGCTGGAAGCTAACATCGATTTACCAGCACGGCTATCGGCTGGAAAAAACCATCGCGAATTGAAGGCAAGCGTTCATCGCGTTTTCACAGATGCCCAGCTCACAAAGCATGAGCGCAAGCGCGCTACATTCACTCACGAGTTCATACGCGCTACAGCGTCGGCTTCAGATTTCGACCACAACCATGCCGCGCCCCGCACGCCGCTACTGTCGCCGTGATGGGCGATGACCACGCGGCTCGCGAACACCGGGCCGAACACATAGCGCGTCAGCAGCGACGCGACTTGCGGCGCAAGGGCCGGCAGATTGGACAAGCCCCCGCCCAGCACCACAACCTGCGGGTCGAACACGTTGATGATGGTGCCCAGGGCGAAGGCAAGCTGTTCGACTTGCACAGCAAGGGCACGGCGCGCCTGCACTTCACCCGCCGCCGCTGCGGTCGCAATCTCCTCGACGTTGCGACACCGCGCCGGCCCGAGTTCGTTATAGGTGACGGTCAGCCCGGGCCCCGACAGATAGGTCTCGATGCAGTCCGCTCGTCCACAATAACAGGGTCGCGGATCGTGCCCCGAACGCGGCCAGGGGGCCGGATTGTGCCCCCATTCCCCGGCGATGCCGTTGGCGCCGCGGATCGGCGCACCGTGCAGATACAGACCGCCGCCGCAGCCGGTGCCGATGATGACGCCAAAGACGCTGTCCGCACCGGCCGCTGCACCGTCGGCCGCTTCCGACACTACAAAACAATTGGCGTCGTTCTCAAGTCGCACCGGGCGTGCAAGCCGCGCTGCAAGATCACTCTCCAGCGGCTGGCCAATCAGACAGACCGTATTGGCGTTCTTGACCAGACCGCTGGCAGGCGAGGCCGCGCCTGGAATGGCGACCCCCACGGTGCCGCGCGCACTGAGCGTACACTCGGCGTCGTTGACCAAGGCCGCGATGGCGTCGCATATCGCGCCATAGTCGTGGCGCGGCGTCGCGACCCGCCGGCGCAGCACGATGCGGTCATCAGCGTCCAGCACCGCCACTTCGATTTTCGTTCCGCCCAAATCGACCCCGATGCGCATGCTCATGACCTCCACGCTCGACGCTTTGGCACCCTCGTCATGCTACTGTAGAATTCCTGCCGTCGACCCTGTCCACCCGCGTAAGCAGAGCCTCATCATGATTCCAGAAGCCGGTTACCAGCGTCATCATAGTGTGCCGGTGCAGATCGGCGATATCACCGTTGGCGGCGATGCACCGGTGGTGGTGCAATCCATGACCAATACCGACACCGCCGATGCGCTAGGCACAGCCAAACAAGTGCAAGCCTTGGCCGCCGCCGGCTCGGAACTGGTGCGCATCACGGTCGATACCGAAAATGCCGCGCGGCAAGTGGGGCGCATCCGTGGCCTACTCGACGCCATGGGTTGCCGTGTGCCGCTGGTCGGCGATTTCCATTACAACGGTCATCTGCTGCTGACCAAGTATCCAGACTGCGCCGCAGCGCTAGCCAAATACCGCATCAACCCTGGCAATGTCGGTTTCGGGCGTAAGAAAGACCACCAGTTCGCAACCATGATCGAGGTCGCGATAGCGCGCGATAAACCAGTCCGTATCGGCGTCAATTGGGGCAGTCTCGATCCGTCGCTGGTGGCCAAGATGATGGACGACAACGCTAAGTTGCCGGTGCCGCGTGACGTCAAGGCGGTGACCCGCGAAGCCTTGATCATGTCGGCGCTGAACAGCGCAGCCAAGGCTGAGGAAATTGGTTTGCCGCGCAATCGCATCATCCTGTCGTGCAAAGTCAGCGACGTGCAGGATCTGATCGCGGTCTACAGCGAACTCGCCTCGCGCTGCGATTATGCCCTGCATCTTGGTCTGACCGAGGCCGGCATGGGTTCAAAGGGCATGGTGGCCTCGGCGGCGGCGATGGGCATCCTGCTGCAACGAGGCATCGGTGACACTATCCGCGTCTCGCTGACACCCGAGCCCGGCGGCGACCGCACCAAGGAAGTCATCGTCGCCCAGGAGCTGCTGCAAACCATGGGCATGCGCTCGTTCACACCGCTGGTCACTGCCTGCCCGGGTTGCGGGCGCACCACCAGCACCGTATTCCAGGAACTGGCCGGCGATATCCAGGCCTATGTGCGCACCCAGATGCCGGCCTGGAGCAAGCAGTATCCTGGTGTTGAAGCGATGACCCTGGCGGTGATGGGCTGCGTGGTGAACGGGCCCGGCGAAAGCAAGCATGCCGACGTCGGCATCAGCCTGCCGGGCACAGGTGAAGTGCCGGCCGCGCCGGTATTCGTCGATGGCGAGAAGTTCACTACCCTGCGCGGTGAGAACATTGCCGGTGAGTTTAAGGCCCTACTCGATAACTACATACACAATCGCTACGGGAATGGTGCGCCCAGTGCCGCCAAGGAAGACGCGTCGGCGGCGTGAGCGGGCGCCTCGAAGAACAGCGCCGCAATGCGCGGTGGTGACATCGCTCAGCGCTTGCTCACAGCGCTTGTTCGCACCCCCAGTGCTGCGATGAGTTCGGCCTTGCTAGCGATGCTGCGCGCCTTCGTCGGCATCTGCACTTTCCAACTCGCGCCACAGGACCTCCCACGCTCAAGTGCGCTGCTGGCGGTAACCACGCTCGGCAATATGTCACTGTCGATGATTATCTATGGCCTCGAATCGCCCTTTGGCCATGCGCTGTTGAAGGCCATGGTCGAAACCGTGGTGTTGTTCGCGGCGACCTTTACGCTCTTATTTCTGATGTCCTATGGCCGGCGCCTGGTGCAGACTCTGACCGCCTTGATGGGCTGCGGTGCGATTCTTGGCGGCGTCGCCTTGCTGACTATGGTGTTGGCACCGGCCTTACCGCCGGAACTCGGCTTGGCGATACTGCGCGTCAACTTCCTGCTCAACCTGCTCGTCATCGCCCACATCCTGCGTCATGCGCTGAGCACTTGGTTCCTGGCCGGACTGCTGTTCGCGTTCGGCTATGCGCTGTTGGTCAACAAGTTTTTCATGATCGCCAATGCGCTGCTGGGCGCCGCACCGGCCTGATACCCGAGCGTCCTCATGCACCTACACATACTCGGCATCGGTGGCACCTTCATGGCCGGGGTAGCGCGTCTCGCAGTCGAGCTCGGCCATCGGGTGACTGGCGCCGACGCTCATCTCTATCCGCCCATGAGCGAGCAGCTCGAAGCTCTGGGCGTGATGGTCATGAATGGCTATGACGCCAGCGCGCTCACACCCGCGCCGGACATCGTCATCATCGGCAATGCGCTTGCGCGCGGCAATCCCAGCGTCGAGTACGTTCTCAGCAATCATCTGCGCTACACCTCGGGACCGGCCTGGCTGTATGACGAAATCCTCCGCCACCGGCACGTCATCGCGGTGGCCGGCACCCATGGTAAGACCACGGTGTCGAGTCTCGTTGCCTGGATGCTCGAACACGGCGGACTTGAGCCCGGCTTTCTGGTCGGTGGTGTGGTCGAGAATTTCGGCGTCTCGGCACGCCTCGGCAAAGGCCCGTTATTCGTCGTCGAAGCCGACGAATACGACACCGCGTTCTTCGACAAACGTTCTAAGTTCGTGCATTACGCGCCGCGCACGCTGGTCATCAACAATCTCGAATTCGATCACGCTGACATCTTCCCTGACCTTGCCGCGATACAGCGTCAGTTTCATCACCTGCTACGGACCTTGCCGCGCGAAGCGCTGATCGTGCACCCCGCATCGGACGCCGCTATCGATGCGCTGCTGGCGATGGGGCAATGGTCACGCGCGCTGCGCTTTGGAGCAGGAGACGCGTGCGAATGGCGTTATGCCTGGTCGAGCAGTGACCAGGTACTGCACATCACCGCGCCCGACGGTAGCGAAGTTCATGGCACGAGCCCCTTACTCGGCGCCCACAATGCGCATAATGTCGCTGGAGCAGTCGCTGCGGTGGCCGATGTCGGTCTGCCGCCGGCCCAAGCGCTGGCGGCGCTGAAAGAATTCACCAACGTCAAACGACGGCTGGAACTGCGCGGGCGGGTCGCTGGTGTGCAGGTGTTCGACGATTTCGCCCATCATCCCACCGCCATCGCGGCGACCATCGCCGCGCTGCGGCCGCAGGTCACGCCACCGGGCCGCATCATCGCGGTCAGCGAGATGCGTTCCAACACCATGCGCATGGGTGTGCACGAACACAGCCTGGCGGCCGCCTTCGCCGCTGCCGCGCAGACCGCCATTCTGGTGCCAACGGATCTTTCCTGGGACATCGCCTCCGCCCTGCGTTCATTACCTGGTCACGAGCTTTTCACCGACAGCGCGGCACTGGTCGCCACGGTCGCGGACTGGGCGCGCGTCGGAGACGCGGTGCTGGTGATGAGCAATGGCGCGTTCGACAATGTCCACGCGCGACTGTTGATCGCACTTGAGCGCCGCACATGACCGACATCACGAGTCCCACCCCCGCCCTACCGCTGTTTCCACTACAAACAGTGTTGTTCCCTGGCATGCTGCTGCCGCTGCGTATTTTCGAAGCGCGCTATCTCGACATGATCAGCGCCTCGCTGCGCCAGGCGCGCCCCTTCGGCATCGTACCGATACGCCTGGGACGCGAAGTTGGCCCGACCCCGGATTTTTTCCCGTTCGGCACCATGGCCGCAGTCGAATCCTTCGATCAAGGCGCCGATGGACTGCTGCATGTACGGGTGCTAGGCACCGAGCGCTTCCGAGTCGAAAGCCAGGTGATTCAGGCCGATTCTCTGCTGGTGGCCAACATCACCTGCGTGCCACAGGCCGAGGATCAAACCATCCCAGCCGACCTCGCCCACCTGCGCGCCCTGCTCGCCGACATCTTCGCAGCCAACGCCGCGCAAATTGCCTATCGTGACTGGCAAATGGACAGTGCGTTGTGGGTCGCCTATCGGCTGGCAGAGATCTTGCCGCTCGCTGCGGCGACCAAAGTGGCGGTATTGCAAGCCGACAGCGGACGTACAGCGCTGTCCCGTCTCGACGCTGGAGTGCAAGCGGCATCCATTCCGCCACCGCGTGGCGCGCATTGAAGCGGCACACGCATCGCTGCGTGTTGATGCTGTCCGCAAACTATGCGATTTTTACCTCTACGCTGATTCACCCCACGCATTACTGCGTTTAATGATAAAAATAATCTCCTCGCGTGCGCTGGCCGTAGCCACGCCCGTGATTTCGCTCGTCCTGGCGACAGCCATGCTGTTTGCCTGGAGTGGCTTTGCGCGCGCCGGGATCCTCGAAAAGCGTTCTGACGATTACAAATGGCGGCTGTGTCCGCCCAGCACCCTGGTGCCCACTGCGCCACCCTACGGCCAGTCCGCCACCGATATCGAGAGCACCGAAGTACGGGCCGATGCCGTGCGCGTACTGAAAGACGGCTTGAGTCAATTCTCTGGCGATGTAGAAATCATACGCGGCACTCAGGCTTTGAGCGCCGATGTCATCACCTACGACCGTCAACACGACACCTTCTCCGCCGAAGGCCGCGCGCGCATCTGGGACAGCAATATGGTGTGGGCCGGCACTGAAGCGCTGTACGACATGGGCAACCGCGTCGCGGTGCTGCGCGATGGCGACTACTGGGTTCATGATGGCCATGGCCGCGGTCATGCGCGCAGCATGCGCAACGACATGGATACCAAAGTCACGGTCCTGAAGGGCGTAGACTATTCCACCTGCCCGCTGTCGGACGAGGCTTGGCGAGTGTCAGCCAGCCGCATCCGCCTCGATCACGAATCCGAACGCGGCTCGGCGCGCAACGCCGTCCTGCGGGTTTACGATATCCCGGTATTTTATTTTCCCTATGTGAACTTCCCGATTAGCGACAAACGCAAATCGGGACTCCTGTCGCCAACCTTTGGCAGCACCAACCAATCGGGCTTCGATATTCAATTGCCCTACTACTGGGATATCGCGCCGAACCAGGATGCCACCATTACACCGCGCGGCCTGACCGACCGCGGCGTGATGCTGAACGGGCAGTATCGCTACATGGGTGCGCAATACGAAGGCCAGTTCGACGCCGAATATCTGCCCATCGACCGCCTCAAGGACGACCAGGCGCGCTCGCTGATCTCATTCAGGCACCGTCAGAAAATGCTCAACGACCGGGGTCGTCTGCGCATGATTTTCAACAACGTGTCCGACGATCAGTATTTCGAGGATTTCGGCGGCAGCATCGCCGCCACCAGTCAGCGCTTTCTCGACCGCCGCGCCGATTTCTTCTACAACGGCGGCAATTATCGCGTGCGCGGGGTGGTTCAGAGCTATCAGACCATCGACAACACCCTCGCGCCGGGCAGCGGCCCTTACCGACGCCTGCCGCAAGTGGGATTCGACGGTCGCACGCCCCATACCTATCTGGGCTTCCTGCCGCAACTGAAAGCCGACACCTCCTATTTCGATCGCGACGCCAGCGTGACTGGCGCACGCATCAATGTCACACCCGCGCTGTCCTATCCCTTCGTGCGGCCGTACATGAATATCACACCCAAGATTGCGGTCATGCAGTCGGAATATTACTTGGATGATCCGCTGCGGCGCTTCGACGATCGCCAGTCGCGCACCGTACCGATCTTCAGCGTCGATTCGAACGTGTTCTTCGAACGCCGCATGAACATCTTCAGTAGCGAACATATCCAGACCTTCGAGCCGCGTATCTATTACCTGCTGGTGCCTAAGGTGCAACAGGATGACATCCCGCGTTTCGACAGCGGCAACTTCAGCGTCTCGTTCCGCAATCTGTTTCGCGACAACCGCTTTACCGGTCAGGACCGCGTGTCCGACGCGAATCAAGTTGCGACCGCCGTTACCTCGCGCATGATCGATGTCGAGAGCGGACGTGAAACCTACCGCGTAAGCGTCGGTCAGATTTATTATTTTCGGGACCGTGAAGTGCAATTAGGAGGCGAGGGTGCACAGACCGCCGGCACCTCGGAAGTGATCTCGGAAGTCGCGACCAATGTCATCGACGATTGGACCGCGCGTGGCGTGCTGCAGTGGGATCCAGACGATTCCCGCACCGAACTGGCCGCCACCACCCTGCGTTACCGGCCGGACTTGGATACGGTAGTCAACTTCAGCTACCGCTTCCGGCGCGCCGTCAACGACATTCAACAGACCGATTTTTCGCTGCGCTGGCCGGTCACCGACAACGTCGCCGTGGTCGGACGCTGGAACTATTCGCTGCAGGAGCAACGCTCGCTCGAAACCCTGGCCGGCGTCGAATATGAAAGCTGCTGCTGGGGCGTGCGGCTGGTCGGGCGGCGCTTCCTGCGCAACGCCGAAGGCGAGTTCGATAACGGCATGTTTTTGCAGTTTCAGTTCCGCGGCCTGGGCGGCATCGGCAAGAAGTCAGGATCGGTGCTCAACCGTGGTATTCCCGGCTACGAAGATCCGTTTGAATAGCGGTCCCGCAGCAGTGCCGCACAGGGGTCTCGGATTGCATCTCGTG
>JANLSI010000111.1:0-2601 GCA_031362345.1 Pseudomonadota bacterium | reverse complement strand
TTCTCCAACGGCATGGACCCCGAATACACCGTTATCGGCCGCGTCGCACGGCGCATCTGGGCGCGCGCCATGCGCGAGCGCTATGGTGCGGCACCGCGTAGTCAGATGTTGAAGTACCATAGCGCTCGCGCATGGCGCGCGCCCAGATGCGCCGTGCGACGCGGCCGATAACGGTGTATTCGGGGTCCATGCCGTTGGAGAAGAAGAAGCTCAGGTTGGGCGCGAAGTCGTCTATCTTCATGCCGCGCGCCAGATAGTACTCGACGATGGTGAAACCGTTCGAGAGTGTGAAGGCGAGTTGCGATATCGGGTTCGCGCCGGCTTCGGCGATGTGATAGCCGGAGATCGACACACTGTAGAAATTACGCACCGCGTGATCGACGAAGTATTGCTGGACGTCACCCATCATCTTCATGGCGAACTCGGTGGAGAACACGCAAGTGTTTTGCGCTTGGTCTTCCTTCAAGATATCGGCCTGCACCGTACCGCGCACCGATTCCAAGGTGCGAGTCTTGATGCGTGCATAGGTCTCGGCGTCGACCACCTGCTCGCCCGACATACCGAGCAGCCCCAAGCCCAGGCCGTCGTTACCAGCCGGCAGTTGACCCTTGTACTGCGGACGCTGACGGCCTGCGAAGTACTGGGCGATCTTGTTCTCGGCTGCGGCCCATTGGCCGCTTTCCTTCAGATGCTTCTCGACCTGCTGGTCGATGGCCGCATTCATGAAGAAAGCCAACACGATCGGCGCCGGGCCGTTGATAGTCATCGACACTGAAGTCGTCGGCGCGCACAGATCGAAGCCCGAGTAGAGCTTCTTGGCGTCGTCGACCGAGGCGATGGACACCCCCGAGTTGCCGACCTTGCCGAAGATATCCGGACGCTCGTGCGGGTCTTCGCCATAGAGCGTGACGGAATCGAAGGCGGTCGACAGACGCGCCGCCGGCTGGCCAGCCGATAGGTAATGGAAGCGTCGATTGGTGCGTTCTGGCGTGCCTTCACCGGCGAACATGCGGGTCGGGTCCTCACCTTCGCGACGATAGGGGAATACGCCGCCGGTATAGGGATAGCCTCCCGGCAGGTTCTCGCGCATGAGGAAACGCAGCTGATCGCCCCAGCTATCGAACCTGGGCGGCGCGATCTTCGGGATCTTCTGATGGCTCAAGCTGGTGCGGTAGTTGTCGCCTTCAATGGCCTTGCCGCGCACCTCGTAGCTGAACTTGGGGTCGGTGATGCCCTTCAGCCGCGCCGGCCAATCGATCAGCAACTGGCGGCCTTCGGCGCCGAGGTCGTCGAGTGCAGCGTTATAGCGCTGACGCAAGGTCGCCAGGCTGCGATCACCGCCAACAGTGAGTGCGCTCTGTGCATAGGGCGACAGCACCTCGGGCAGATCATTGTCAGGTAGCCCCTTCAGCGCCTCGTAGACGTGCTGTGCGCGGTTCGCTGCTTCGCATAGCGTCTCGATGCGGGCATTGATGTGACGCCCCTGCTCGGCGATCTCGGCGAGATAGCGCGTGCGGCTGCCGGGGATCAGCACCGTCGCGCGCGGCTCGCGCAGTGTGGTCTCGATCGCCGGCACCCAGGTCGCGGTGTCGAGCGCGAGCTTCGCGGCCAGACGTTGGCACAGATTGACGAACATCCACGACAGACCCGGATCGTTGAACTGGCTGGCGATGGTCGGGTAGACCGGAATGTCGGCGTCGTCGATGTCGAACTTGTTATGGTTGCGCTTCCACTGCTTGCGCACGTCGCGTAAGGCATCGTCGGCACCGCGCTTGTCGAATTTGTTCAGCACGATCAGTTCGGCAAAGTCGATCATGTCGATCTTCTCAAGCTGGCTGGGAGCGCCGAATTCGCTGGTCATGACATAGACCGGCAGATCCACCAGGTCAACAATTTCGCTGTCGCTCTGACCGATGCCGGCCGTCTCGACGATGACCAGGCCGAAGCCCGCCGCCCGCAGAAAAGCGATCGAATCGCCAAGCATGGCGCTGGTCGACAGATGCTGGCGGCGGGTCGCCATCGAACGCATGTAAAGATTTTCGTGGCGCAAGCTGTTCATGCGAATGCGATCGCCGAGCAATGCGCCGCCGGTGCGGCGCCGAGTCGGGTCGACCGCCAGCACCGCAATCGTGCGATCCGGGAAGTATTGGCAGAAGCGCGAGAGGATTTCGTCCGTGACCGAGCTCTTGCCCGCACCGCCGGTGCCGGTGATGCCGATCACCGGCACGTGTCGACCGGCGAGCTGCCACTGCTTGCGCAGGGTGTCGAGCTTCGCGCCGGCAATCACACCGTCTTCCAGTGCCGACAACATCTGCGCGACGGCGAGAACGTTGTCGCTGTCGGCGCGTTCCGGCACCTGACTTGCAATACGCGCGGCCTGGGTGCGGTTGACAAGATCGCTAATCATGCCCTGCAGGCCCATGCGCATGCCGTCATGGGGATGGTAGATGCGTTCGACGCCGTACTTCTGCAGCACGTCGATCTCTTCGGGGGTAATGGTGCCGCCGCCACCGCCGAACACGCGGATGTGACCCGCACCGGCTTCGCGCAGCATGTCGACCATGTAGCGAAAATATTCGTTGTGACCGCCCTGATAGGAAC
>JANLSI010000072.1:0-9157 GCA_031362345.1 Pseudomonadota bacterium | reverse complement strand
GTCACGACTCCCTTGCTGATGCCGACGCCGTGCAGGCCGTCGCCAGTGTCCTCGTCGAACGCGACAGGCCGGTTGTTCTGCATATACATCGGCGGATTCGCCTCGCGCCGATCGGCGCGATCGAAAGCTTGCATGCGTGCTTTGATCTTGGTCTTCATGAGCGGCGTCAGTTGCGCGCCCGCCAGGAGCTGGTAGACGTCCCTGTCGGTCAGGAACCAGAAGTCGCGCTCGGTTTCGAACACACCGCGCGCCATCAGTCGGCGGTTGATCTCGAGGAAGCACCGCTTGTACGTGAACGTCGCAATGTCCACGTAGTCCCGATGGTCATCGCGCAGCCACAGCATGGTCTGGACGTAACGGTAGACGTGCCCGAATGCCCAGGTCTTCAGCAAGCCGAACGGTTTGCGCCGGATGTTAGCGAACACCTCCACATAGGCCGCTTCGCGGCGCCGATTGCTCTGCGCTTCGAGGTGCTCGGGATCGTGCGATTCATCGACCGTGAGGAACGATTGGAAGGCGCGATAGTCGAGGGATGGATCCTCAATCCGCCGCTTGAAGTAGAAGTCGCGGTCGGCATGGCCGCGGTGGCCGCTCTTGTCCAGGAACGCCTGGTACTTGCGCAGCCACGCTCGCCCTTCTTCGTGCTTTTCGAGTGCGCGGAGGAAATCACCGTCCTGGTTTTCGCTGAAATCCTTCATCAGCGTCTGCGCGCCGCGGATCTCTTTCGAGAGCCCCCACAGCGCGCCGTTCTCGATGACGGTGGCGCTGCGCCTTTCAGTCCCGGTGATTAGATCGGTGCCCGCCATGTCGTTGTCGCCGTCGTACCACTTCTGGACCATGTAGGCGAGTGTCAGCATCGTCAGCCGCGTGTTGAAGAAAAACCCATTCCATACATCGATGATGTACTGGTGCTCAAAGCCGACGCGATCGATCGTGTAACGAATGAGGTCGGCATCGGACAGCGTGCGCAACGCTTGGTCGGAAAGGCCGCGCGCCTCTTCGATGCGCTCATAGACGTAGTTTTTCAGCATCTTGATCCAGCCGACCATCCCGTACTGGGGGAACAGCCGGCCGTTGCGGTAGATTCGTCGGGCTAAGCCCAGATAGCTGAAGGGGGCATCGAGAACGCCCTGCCGATCGGGGGTCGCGATGTGCTGCAGCACCATGTGCCGCATGGGCGGCGGACACATGTATGTCACATCGGAGACCTCGACCTTGGTGTTGTAGTAGGCGCCGGCCTTCCACGCCTTGTAGTAGCGATAATTCTGCGATTTGAGCCCCCACATCTTATGGGTGGCGGCATGGGCGTCGTGCAGCATTTTTCCGCGGGTGGTATAGAACAGCGGTGTGATCGCGCCATGCCACACTTCGTCGGACATGCTGCGGCTCAAGGTCACGTCCTCGTCCTCGGGGAGGATGTGCCAGTAGTCGAGGTCCTCGTCCCATGTGAACTCGACACCCGTGATCGGTCGCGACTGCAGCAGGTGGATCTTGCCGTCGGCGATCGCGAACTCGAGGTCCTGCGGGAACCCGCCGTAGAACGCCATCACGCGCAGGCCGAGCTCAGCCAGCTCCACCGCCTCGCGATCGGTCAGGCAGAAACGGCCTTGATCCGCTTCCAGCACCGCGACTTCGACCGTCCCCACGCCAGTTTCCGGATGGCGGACTGTCTTCACCTTCTTCGAGCCGAGCGTTTTTTCCTTTACGCGGAGGTTGGGGCGCTTAACGACGTAGGAGTCCGGCGTCACGAGGGCCGCAACGATCGCTTCGCCGAGACCCCAGCTCGCTTCGATCACCGCCTCGTCGGTGGCCGTGGTGATCGGGTTTGCGGTGAACAGGACACCCGCCACGTCGGCGTCGACCATCTGCTGAATGACGACGGCCACACCGACGTCCAAGTGCTCAATGCGTTGGGTATGGCGGTAGGACGTCGCCCGTGCCGTCCACAGCGAGGCCCAACACCGCTTGGTGGCGTCCACGATCCCATCGAGGGTCTTCACGTCGAGGTAAGTGTCGTGCTGACCAGCAAAGGAAGCGTCCGGCAGATCTTCGGCGGTCGCGGAGGACCTCACCGCGACCCGCAGATCATCGCCTAGCGCTCGGTACCGCTGTTCGATATCGGCGTGCAGATCTGCGGGAAATGTTGCGTTCACCACCAGCGCCCGAATCTCCCCGCTTCGCCGCTCAAGGTCTTCGAAGTCGTCGTAGTTGAGGCCATTGACGATCGGTGCGATCTTCTCGGCCAAGCCGTTCTCGCGAATGAACGCAGCGTAGGCTTCAGTCGTGATCGTGAAACCGGGTGGCACCGGGAAATTACCTTGCGCCAGTCGCGCGAGGCTCGCACTCTTGCCACCGACATAGTCGAGTTCCGTGGCGCGCGGGTCGCCGAACTGCACTGTCTGAGACATTCGTCTGACCCACCTTTCTGCCTACCGAGCGGCGTCGGGAGCATAGCGCAAGCGCGCCTTGCCGACGACCTCGAATTCGGTCCCGACGGTACGGTTGCCGTGCTCACTGGGTTCTCGGGGCACCACTTCATCGACCAGCAACGCCGCCCTTCAGCCACCCGGCACGCACCGCAGCGCGGGCAGACAAAATCGCCGGGAGCGATGGGCTGCACATGCGCCGGCAACGGCCGCGCACGTGCCGCCAGGTGTTCTACGAACGTGACGTAGTGGGCCTAACAGTTGATACGGCAGCGTCTGCTCGGGTCGATGCTGGGCGTACTCGCCCACTCGTGCAGTCCCGCTAAGCAGGCAGTGCGAGAGTAGGTCTAGGTTTGCCCGTCCTGTATTGAGGTTGTGGCGCCTAAACCATAGCCCAACACAGGAGCAGATCCATGACTCGCTCTATTCCGACGCAGGATAACCCAATCGCGTTCAGTGCTGGCCGTTGCGCGACAGTAGCGTTGCCAGGATAGCTTTCGCCATTCGGGGCTTACCCTGGAGGAAGCGGCGAAAGCAGACTCTGCCAAGGAGCGTGCGCAAGCATCCCGCTGCCAGCGGGCCTAGCGGACCGGACCTAACCGACACGACGTAAACTTAGGAATAAGGACACGCGATTATCGGTTTTCCGGCATGATGTGCCGAGCCGTGGCCATCGCCGCTAGTTGGGCGCGTGTCGTGACCCCCAGTTTACTGAAGATATGCGCAAGATGGATCTTCACTGTGCCGCGGGCAACGAACATGCGCTCAGCGATCTGCGGATTCGTCAGTCCCTCGGAGAGCAGTATCACTACGCGCAATTCGGTTGGCGTCAGGCTCGCCCACCCACTCAATGGTCGTTTGCGCTTACCTCGGGATCGCGCAGCGTACTCGGATATTTCATCCAAAGCGGTATTCGCGGCGGACATCCATAGAGTTTCGAACTCGGCCTCGTCCATACCATTTTGCAGCTGGGAAAGAAGCGCTGCGTTCGCTGCGGCTTCGGCCTGACCGCGCGCGAGTCCGATCGTCGATCGCACAAATTCCGCGCCAGCTAAAATTCTCACGGCTTCGCTCACGCTGTCTTCAGCCACCGCAAGTGACGCCAATGACTCTAACGTGCGCACAGCGCTAGGACGCAGCCCGTGGCTCACTTGAATCGCCAGGGCCGCGTGAAGAAGTGCTTCTGCGCGGCTATCGTTGCCTTCAGCCCGAGCCACCATCGAACGTTCATAACTGATCAAGGAATCGAGCAATGGATTGTTTAGCGGCGAAGCCAAAGTGAAAGCTTCGCCCAACGCTGATGACGCGCCGAGCAGATCTCCACGTATGCATCGCGCCGCCCCGAGGACGACGAACACCTGAGCCGCCCAGCCCGGCGCTCCTGAATTGCGGAGTGCTGCGATGTGCGGATCGACGATACGCACCACTTGCGCCGCGTCCCCTTCGGCGATCAACAGACGCCCAAGTGCGAAGAGCGCCTCGGGGACGGCGAGATCGCTTCCCGACACCGCTGCTGCCGCAAGCAGCCGGCGCAGACGCTCTATTGCGCAATCAAACCGCCCTCGATCACCTTCGAGTGCTGCCGACCAGGCTTCAGCGAATCCGCCCGTCGAGGGATCGCCAACATAGCGACTGTACTGTAGTGACAAGTCGAGAGCGGTCTCGGCGGCAGCGAAATCGCCTCGATCGCGGGCGAAATAGCCGATCATGGCCTGATACCAGGCCAAGAAAAACTGGCTCTCCAAGGCGAGACCCACCCGCAACAACTCGGCAAGTGCTGGTCGTGCGCCTGCTTCGTCGTGCTGCACATACCAGGCGACGACCACCATTTTCCAGCCATCGGCCACCGCCCAATCGTCGCCTACGGACCGACCGAGTTCTATGCTGCGGGCAAGATTTTCACGTCCGACTGTCGGTGTACCGAGTGCCTGCAACACGCCCAATGTGTTGAGTGCGCGCGCCTGCGCCCATGTGTCCCCACTGACCTCGGCCATGGCAAAGGCTTCGGCGGCACGCACCGCGGAGACTGCGTAGTCGCCGCCATAGAACGCAACATGCGCGGCTCCCCACAGGCATCTGGCTCTCAGTGCCGATGGTTGGTCTGCACCAGTGAGGGCGAGTGCGCGGGCGAACCAGCGACTACCGTGCGCCATATGCCCACGCAGTTCGTAAAACAAACTAAGTGCTGCGACCAAGCGGAGAAGTTCGGTATGCGCACCGCAGGACTCGGCCCACACCAGCGCGTCTTCGAGATTTTGATATTCCGCTTGTAAGCGCGCTAGACACTCCGGCCCGTCACCAAGGGCCAAGCGCGGTGCCATTCGTTCGGCCAAATCAAGAAAGTGCAGTAGATGACGCTGACGGATAACCGCTATTTCATCACTAACAACCAGGCGATTGAGCAGGAACTGGCGCACCGTTTCTAGAAAGCGGTAGCGAACTTCGCCGGCCCCATGCTCGACCTGTACCAGCGATTTGTCGACCAGTCGGGTCAGATGCTCTAGCACGGAATAGGCATCGATCGTTTCACCGCTGCCGACCGCCTCCGCAGTAGTCAATTCGAAGCTGTGCAGAACGCAGAGCCGTTCGGCAAGCCTACGTTCGGCCGGTTCCAACAGGTCATAACTCCAGGCCACGGAAGCTTCGAGCGTCTTCTGACGCGCGAGCACGGAGCGACTGCCGCCCGTCAACAGCCGGAATTGATCGTCCAATGCTGCGAGAATCCGCGCCGGGTGCATCATCCGTACGCGCGCCGCTGCCAGCTCGATTGCCAAGGGAATCCCCTCTAGGCGATCGACTATCCCGTTGATAGCTTCGCGCTCTGCTGCAGTGGGGTCGAAATTAGAACGCCTGTCACGGGCGCGCTCGATGAACAGGGCGGCGCCGGTCGCTCGATCCAGCGACGGAACGCGCCAAACTACCTCGCCATCGATACCGAGAGGCTCACGGCTGGTCGCAAGCACTCGAAGTCGGGGCGCGTGGCGTAATAGTTGTGCGACCAGACTGGCGGAGACATCGAGCAGATGTTCGCAATTGTCAATGACGAGCAACATATCGAGCGCGCGAAACTCAGCTGCCAGCGTATCCGTCAACGAACGCCCGCGTTCTTCACGCAATCCGAAAACGCGCGCAACCGTATTCGCGACATCTTCTGCTTTGGACACTGCGGCCAGTTCGATCGCCCACACCCCATCAGTCCGATCGCTCAGCGCTTCGGCGGCAGCCTGCATCGCCAAGCGGGTCTTGCCGCAGCCTCCTGCCCCCGTGAGCGTAATGAGGCGGCAGCGGCCAAGCGCTTGCGCCAGCTGCTGTAACTCGATTTCGCGCCCCAGAAAGCGCGAAAGCCGAAACGGCAGGTTTGTCGGCAACAACCCGAGTGAACGTAAGGCTGGGAAATCGGCATCGAACTGGCCATGGCTGAGCTGCCATACACGCTCGGGATGGCCGAGATCCTTCAGCCGGTGTAACCCTAGATCGCGTAACAAGGCTTCGCCAGGTAGCGCCTCGCCGAGCAATTCTCTTGCGGCATTGGACAGCACGATTTGACCAGGGTGAGCGATCGACCACAGGCCTTCGCATCGAGCAAGAGCTAGCCCGAAAGGACGCCCGTCAGGGTGGAGCAGCACCTCACCGGCGTGCATCGCCAAACGTAGGTCCGTCGTGGGGCCTTCGCGCATTGAATGTGCAGTGAAGACTCGCTGCAGATCCAGCGCCGCCGTTGCGGCATCACGTGGCCGCTGGAACGCCGCCACCAGTCGATCGCCGATTTCGTACAGCGCGGCGCCCGTAGCGCCGCGCTGTACGACGTCAATGCCGCCGGCTTCCCGCAGCAGCTGGCGTAACGTCCCGGAGCCGTGGCCGTCTTTCTCGCTTTCGCCAGCCCCGCTAGAGAAGCCGCAAAGCAGAACGGTGGCCGTCATCGGTGACGACTCCCACTGTCCGATATCGCCCAAGTCTGAGTCCGTCATTGTGCCTTACCAGTTTGGGAAGTGACTTCGGAGGATGCTGTCAAACCGATAGAGGATTACTCACCTGGCCCGAATCCTCTCGGAACTGCCCATCCATAACATCTGCCACCTGGCATATGCCATCTGGCAGATGTTATGCAGTATGTGCAGGCGTAGCGTCAATCCAGCGAGTCGTCGACTTGCGTGACCTTAAATCAACTACCTTTGGAGCGATATGTCATGCGCAAATCAATCGGCCAATTGGCGACCTCTTTGGTCGTGGCGGCAACTGCGGCGGCGGCGGACACCGCTGATCATTCTGCCGTCGAGAAAGCCGCCCACCAGGCTCACGAAGCCTATGTCGAGGCGATCAACTCAAACGACGTCGATACGATGATGCCCACCGTGACGGAGGACATTGTGTACATCGCACCCAACTCACCGGCGGTGATCGGCCGGGCGGCGGTTCGAGCTTGGTTGCAGGACTACTTCAGCACATTCCGATCACACTGGGAAAAGACCTCAGTCGAGTTCGTCGTGACAGGGGAGTGGGCGTTTGAGCACTATACGTACAAGTCGCTTGACAGACCGAAGGCGGGCGGCGCCGACGTCAAAGACTCAGGCAATGGGATCAACATTTACCACCACGATACTGATGGAACGTGGCGCGTCGCGCGCGACGCGTGGGCGACCGACCAACCGCCCACGAAGTAACGTGCGAGGATGGTTGTCCCTGGCTGTTGTCCAAGGAATTGGAATCGGGTGACATTTGACGTTCTGCCAGCCCATTCAGAAGTGCGTCCCCGCGCCTGCCCACACACCTCAGGGATGAGGACGACAGCTCCAGACGCTGCGGACTTCTTGCGAGCGCCTCCCTATAAGAACACTTTGAGGACGACGTATGCAGCGTTGCATGTCTGACGCTATCGGGGGTGAAGAGCTGGCATTAGCCCTGCCCTATGCGATCGTCCGCCCTGTAGGCCATCGCGGACGGTCTATCGCTTAGATCAGGTCGAAAATTCTAAGCAGGAAGGGCAAGAGTAGGTCTAAGTTTCTACAGATTACGGTAGCGCGCTAAATCTCCCGCCAGGAAGGTCCGAACGCGACCGGGCATTTGCTTGCGTAGACCTCACGCCTGCCCCGCGACCCCCGGCAAGGCCGTAATTTCCCCCAGCCATGACTGCGCTGAGCTGCACCATAGCTGACGCTGAGGCTTCAATTCGTTGCGCTGCGCAAGCGTACCGACGCGCAGACCATAGACCTTCGGTCCGGCGCCGGGTGCGGTTGCGTACAAGTTCGAGCCGCAATGCTCGCAAAAGCCTTGCTCGCGCGGTCGTCCGCTTGCAGCTATCTTGATGTAGACCTTGGGCGTGCCGCGCTTGACGGTGAAGCGATCTTCGAGGGTGAAGGCCACCACGCGAAAGGCCGAACCCGACAGCATCTGGCAGTCGCTGCAATGACAGATAACCACCCGTTGCGGATCGATTTCCGCTTCGTATTCGATACTGCCGCAATGGCAGCTGCCGTCGACATGCATGGCTTTATTCCTTGGTTATTGGCAGCGGCCATTTGACCACTTCGCCGCTTTCGTCGTACTCGGGAAACACGGTCACGCTGACTACTTTAGCGCGCGCGATAGCGAAGGTCAGATCGAGCACACGGTCGGTGTAGTACTTTTCTTCTTTGCTGATTTCGACTTCGAGATCGAGGTGCGGATATTTCATGAGTAGCAGCTTGCCGCTCAAGCCCATGGGATTGAAGCCGCGCACCAGCGTATAGGGGTGATAGGACGTGATGTGCGAGAGACGGAAATCGTTGTCGGAATCGAAGGACAGCTCCAGACGTAGCATGCGATAAGTCCAGATCGACGACAACTCACCGTCCTCGTGGGCGTCTTCGGTATTGCGATCGGGCGCACCCAGCGCAACCGTGATCTCGTCCTGGCTGCTACCGAGCAGCAGATCGTCGACGCCACGATGGGGATGGATATCCATATTAAGGCGCGTAAGCGCCGACGATTTCGTCGCGCACCCAGCTCGCCAGCAAGGTCCGCAGCGCGGCGACGAAAGCCAGCGGCTGATCGAGCAGCAGATGGTGCTGGGCTTCCGGGATCTCAATGACCGGCGCCTGCGGGCCCATCAGTTCGGACATGTAGTCGGCGGTATCACGGCTCACCAGCGCGCTGTTCTGGCCGAACAGCAGTGCGGCGCGGCAGCGCAGCGCCTGTAGATGTTCGTGAAAGGGTTCGCCCCAGCGGCGGGCGTTCATGGTGTTGATGTCGAACTTCCAGGTCCAGCCGGCGGCTTCTTGTTTGAGGGAATGACGTGCGATGAATTCGACTAGGAATTCGTTATCGCAAGGTTGTTGCGGCAGCAGTCGGAAGCGCTCAAGGCCCTGCTCGAAACTCGGATAGTGGCGTTCGAAACTGCGTGCGCGCGCCGCCGTGGGTGGCGGCCCGTCGCCCTCGGGGCGTCGAATCGGTGTGTCGACGATCACCGCGCCACCGACTTCCTCACCATAGACGGCCCCGAAGCGCATGGTCATGTAGCCACCAAAGGAATGTCCAATCACAAAAGGCCGCTGACCTAGCGCGGCAGCGTGCAACACGGCGCGCATCTCATCGGCGCGCAGATCCGCGTTGTACTCCGGTCTTTCACCGCTGTCACCCATGCCCGACAGATCCAAGGCCGCAACCCGATAGTCGCGAGTGAAGAAGGGTGCGATGAAACGCCACCAGTTGGCATGGGCGCCGCCGCCGTGCACGAACAACAGTCCGCGCTGGTT
>JANLSI010000070.1:0-2579 GCA_031362345.1 Pseudomonadota bacterium | reverse complement strand
GCTTGCGGTCTATGCCGATCCGGAACGGCGCGCACAGCTGATCAAAGAGGCGCTGGAGAATGGCCCCGATGCGACTGAGCTTGCGCACCTGTATCTGCTCGAAGGGCCGGATCCTGACTATCAGCCCAATCCGGCGAAATCGCTGCCGGCCATCGCCGCCGCGCGCGGCGTGTCACTGGCCGAAGCCTATATGGATTTGATGATCGCCTCCGGCGGCGAGGCCTATGTGAATCACCCGATCTTGAATCCCGATTTCGCTGCGGTCGAAGAAATGCTGCTCGACCCGATGGTGGTGCTCGGTCTCGCCGACTCCGGTGCCCACGTCGGCCAGATCATGGATGCCAGCCAGCCGACCTGGTTCTTGACCCACTGGGTGCGCAAACGCGGCCTGTTCGGTATCGAGGACGCTATCCGTCGCCTGACCTCGGACACCGCCGAGCTGTTTGGCATCACCGATCGCGGCGTGCTCGCGCCGGGTGCCTATGCCGACATTAACGTGCTTGATCTCGACGGCATGCGCTTAGGCATGCCCGACTATGTACACGATTTGCCGGGCGGCGCCGGCCGCTTGATTCAGAAAGCCGAGGGCTATGACTACACCTTGGTCAACGGCAAGGTTTTCATGGAGTCCGGCCAACATACCGGCGCACTGGCCGGCACCCTGCTGCGCAGTGGCGCCGATCAGCGCTGAGTTCGCGAACCGATCTGAGCGCGACGAACTTGGAGGTGCGGCCATGTACGACCTGCTGATACGCAATGTCCGTATCGTCGATGGCACGGGTGCCGCCGCCTATGGCGGTGAAGTGGCGGTCGCCGACGGCAGGATAGCCGTCGTGCATAAGACCGCGCAGGGCGCCATTGCCGGTACGGCGCGGCGCGTGATCGACGGCCACGGCTGCGTACTGACACCCGGCTTCGTCGATATCCACACCCATTACGACGGTCAAGTGTGTTGGGACAAACAGCTCACGCCGAGTTGCTGGCATGGCGTGACCACCATTGTGATGGGTAATTGCGGTGTCGGCTTCGCGCCGGTACGGCCGGGCACCGAAACCACCCTGGTCGAGTTAATGGAATCGGTCGAGGACATTCCAGGCACGGCATTGCACGAAGGCATTCCGTGGGGTTGGGAGAGCTTCGGCGAGTATCTCGACAGCATCGACACGCCCTATGTGATGGATGTCGGTGCCCAGGTGCCCCACGTCGCCGTGCGCTACTACGTGATGGGCGAGCGCTGCTACGACGAGTCGACAGCGGAAGACGTTGCACAGATGGCGGCCATCACCGGACAAGCGCTGGCCGATGGGGCCTTGGGCTTCACGACGTCGAGGTTCTATGGGCATCTCGACAACCATGGTCAGCTGGTGCCCGGTACCCACGCCGATGCAGCCGAGATGCTTGGTATCGGTGCCGCGATTGCAGCGGCCGATCACGGCACCATAGAAATCATTTCCGATCGCCTCGAAGACCCCGAGGAGCAGCAGTGGATCGAGCGCATCGCGCGCCAGACCGGTCGCCCAGTGACCTTGCTGGTCAGTTCCAATGTCGGCACCGGGGTGTGGGAATTAGCGGAGAAAATGAACGCGCGGGGTCTTAAGGTGCGGCCACAGGTCGGCGCGCGGCCGGCCTCAGTGCTCATGAGTCTCGAAGGCACGATCAATCCCATGCGTCAGTTTCCGAGCTACGGCACGATCAAGCATCTGCCCTTGGCCGAGCGCCGCGCATGGCTGCTCGATCCCGGTTTCCGCGCCAAGATCATCGACGATACGCCCAAAGTCTCACGCTACGCCGGTACCAATCTCATGATTTCGAGCTGGGACAAAATATTCGTGTTGCCCGAGAGCTTGAGCTACGAACCGGGCGACGAAGATTCCCTGGCCGCGATCGCCGTGGCACGCGGCATCCATGTACGCGAAGCCTTGATGGATGCCATGGCGAGTGGCCGTCCCTTGCTCTACCTCATCGGTCAGTATCAGGGCGATCTGGAAAAGCAGCGCAAGGGCATCGCCCATCCCTTGTCGGTGTTCGGACTGTCCGACGGTGGCGCCCATTGCGGCGTGCTGTGCGACGCCAGCATGCCGACCTATATGCTGGCCTATATGAGTCGTGACCGGACTAAGGGTCCGACCTTCTCTCTCGAGTTCGCGGTGCACAAGATGACCCAGGACACCGCTGAGCTCTATGGCCTATACGATCGCGGTGTCATTGCACCAGGCTATCGGGCCGATCTCAATCTCATCGACTTCGATGAATTGTCCTTGCTCGACCCGCAGATGATCTACGACCTGCCGGCTGGCGGTAGGCGCCTCATCCAAAAGGCGCGCGGGTACATCGCCACGGTCTGCAAGGGCGAGATCACCTTCGAGAACGGCGAGCACACCGGCGCTATGCCGGGGCGATTGATCCGCGGCTGAGGCTAAGCTCGCACGGATTTACTTTCGGGCGACCTCGTCAAGGATCAGGATCTCGCCGCTGTCGACCTTGGCGCCTGGCGTTTTGTCGACGCGGAACTTCAGGAAATGTAGCGTGCAGCTCAGCTCAGCATGGGATGACACGCGACTACTCCAGCGTCGTCAGTG
>JANLSI010000896.1:0-2539 GCA_031362345.1 Pseudomonadota bacterium | reverse complement strand
CCAGCCTTGAGGATCAGGGGGTTAGCAACCTCACCCTCAAGACCAGGAGCACCCCAATGACCTCGCAGTCACACGAGCCCATCAGCCCTCTGCGCCGCCGCATGATCGAGGACATGACCGTCCGCCGGATCGGCGAGAAGACGCAAAGCGATTACATCCGACACGTTAAGAACTTCTCAACGTTCCTCGGCCGTTCGCCCCACACCGCGACACCAGAGGATCTGCGCGCCTTCCAGGTGCACCAGAGCGCATCCGGCGCCCAGCCGCCGACCATGAACAGCGCTGTCTCAGCGCTGCGGTTCTTCTTCACCACCACGCTCGACATGCCCGACATGGGCCGGCATCTCACGCTCGTGCCGCAGCCGCGCAGGCTGCCGGTTGTCATCGACCAGGACGAGGTCACCCGCCTGCTGGAGGCCGCGCCCGGACCGAAGTACAAGGCAGCCCTCGGTGCCGCCTATGGTGCGGGTTTGCGCGTGTCCGAGGTCGCCAACCTGCAGGTGTCGGATATTGACAGCAAGCGCATGCATCTGCGTATCGAGCAGGGCAAGGGCAGCAAGGACCGCAATGCGATGCTGTCGCCACGGCTGCTCGGGCTCTTGCGGGACTGGTGGCGCGTCGAGCAGCCGACAACGTGGCTGTTCCCCGGCCGCGATCCCTTGCTGCCGATCACGACGCGCCAACTCTATCGGGTGGTGGTCGACACGGCCGACGCCGTCGGCATCACCAAGCACGTGTCGCCGCACACGCTGCGGCACAGCTTTGCTACCCATCTGCTGGAGCAAGGTGTCGATATTCGTGTGATTCAGGTCCTACTCGGACATTCCAAGTTGGATACGACGGCCCGCTACGCCCATGTGGCCAGCAAGGTGCTGCGCGAGGTCACGAGCCCGCTGGACCTGCTCACGCCCATCGCTCCGAAGAGAACGCCGGAGCCGGTCGCATAGCCCGGCCGTGGCCCGTCCCGCTCTGGAGATCGCGGACATCTTCCGCGATCACGGTGCCGCTTGGCGTTTTGCCAACCGGCGCCATGTGAGCCTGGGTCAGTTGAAGGTGATGGATGCGATCGTGAGCTGCCGCACGGCGGCGCTGGGCGGCCACGTCGCGCGCTGTGAGAACGGTGCGTGCGGCCACACCGCCATCGCCTACAACTCTTGCAGGAACCGGCACTGCCCGAAGTGCCAGGGATCGCAGGCGCTGGCCTGGATGGAGGCGCGCAAGGCCGAGCTGCTGGAGGCGCCCTACTTTCATGTCGTGTTCACGCTGCCGGCTCAGATCGGCGACATCGCCTATACCAACAAGGCCGTCATCTACGACCTGCTGTTCAAGGCCTCGTCCGAGACGATGCTGACGATCGCGGCCGATCCCAAGCACCTCGGCGCCAAGATCGGCATCACGTCGGTCCTGCACACCTGGGGTTCGGCCATGACGCACCATCCGCACGTGCACATGATCGTCACCGGCGGCGGCCTCTCGCCGGATGGCTCCAGGTGGATTGGTAGTCGGCCCGATTATCTGGTGCCGGTGCAGGTGCTCTCGGCCTTGTTCCGGCGCCGGATGCTGGAGATGCTGCAGACAGCCCATGCCGCCGGTCGCCTGCAGTTCTTCGGCGCACACGCGGGCCTCGCCGACAGCGCCACGTTCAAGGCCTGGCTGGCGCCGCTGCGCACCACCGACTGGTTCGTCTATGCCAAGCGCCCGTTTGCCGGGCCCGAACAGGTGCTCAGCTATCTCTCGCGCTATACGCACCGCGTCGCCATCGGCAACAGCCGGCTGGTCTCGGCCGACGCGACGGGCGTGACGTTCAAGTTCAAGGACTACCGGCTCGAAGGCGACGAACGCTACAAGACCATGACGCTTGAGACCGGCGAGTTCATCCGGCGCCTGCTGATGCACGTCCTGCCCAAGGGCTTCCATCGCATCCGGCACTATGGCCTGCTGGCCCGCAGTAGCACCAAGACCGCGACGCTCGATCGGGCTCGCGCGCTCATTGCCGAGGCGACACCGGCGTCGAGGCAGCCTACGCCCAAGCCAGCGCCCGAGCCGCAGGCCACCGATGGCGCCTCCGCCACCACGGCGACCGAGAAGCCCGCGCATCCCTGCCCATGCTGCGGTTGCCGGATGGTGATCATCGAGACGTTCGAGGCCGGCCAGACGCCGCGCCATCGGCCGACTGCGCCGGCAATCGTGATCAGGGTCGACACGTCATGACGCGATCAACGTCTGCCACATCCATTACGACCGCCCGACCGTGCTGCTGGCTGACCGCTGGCCATGATGGCACTTGGCCCAATGGTCCAAAAACGGCCGGATATCAGTCCCGATGGCACGGCAACCGACCTGTTCCAGGCGCCCGACGATGCCTCGATACCGGGCCTTGGCCCCCACACAACGGTGTTGCCCGCTTCGGCAACGGCTTGCGGCACCGACCGCGCCCGCCTATTGCCCATAGCGCCCGCTGAGACGGGTGCCCCACCTCCCGCGCTTTCCTTCCCTGGCGGCTTTCGAACGCCGGCCCTATGGTGCGCGTGGTGAGCCT
>JANLSI010000880.1:0-4548 GCA_031362345.1 Pseudomonadota bacterium | reverse complement strand
GAAGATGCGCCATGGGTGCTGGCCTTTCCCGCCACGCAACATGAGTTCGAGGTCGAACAACTCGATGTGGACAATGCCACGCAGGTGGTGTGGCGGCCGTGGCCCAGCCACGACGGTTATCGTGTTGACGCGCAGGGGCGCGTGGCCTGCAAGATCTACCGGCGCTTGCCGGCACGCGAGTTGTGGGATGCGGTGATGCACGCCACCTACGATTACGCCGAGCCTGGCTTCATCTTGATCGATCGTTACAACGAGATGAACAACAACTGGTTCTGCGAAAACATTCGCGCCACCAATCCTTGTGGCGAGCAGGGCCTGCCGCCCTATGGCGCCTGCCTGCTCGGTTCGATCAACCTCACCTGTTTCGTCCGTGATCCCTGCAGTCGTGCAGCAGTGTTTGACTGGGATACCTATCGGCGCGTGGTGGCCGTCTTCACCCGTATGCTGGACAACGTTGTGCAAGTGCACGGATTGCCACTGTCGCGTCAGCGCGATGAAATCGCGCGCAAGCGTCGCCATGGCATGGGCTTTCTCGGACTTGGTTCAGCGTTGGCCCTGCTCGGCATGCGCTACGGCTCGGCGGAGGCGGTCGAGTTCACCGAACAGGTCAGCCGCGAGCTGGCAGTGAGCGGTTGGCGCACGGGTCTGGAGCTGGCGCGCGAAAAAGGCGCGGCACCGATCATGAACGAGGATTTCACAGTCACGGCGGCGATGCTGGCGGCGCGACCGGAAATGGTCCGCGATGGTGTGCGGGCGGGCGATGTCATGAAAGGCCGTGTGCTGTTCGCGCGCTACAGCCGCTACATGCGCCAGTTGGCCGAGATCGATCCGGGCCTGGTGACGGCGCTCGCCGCGGAGGGCGCGCGCTTTACCCACCACAGTTCGATAGCGCCAACCGGCACCATTGCACTATCGCTCGGCAACAATGCCAGCAATGGTATTGAACCCAGCTTTGCCCATCGTTACGTGCGCAATATCATTACCGCCGGACGCAAGACCAAGGACAAGGTCGAGGTTTGTTCTTACGAATTGTTGGTGTGGCGCGCGTTGATCAATCTCAAGGCCGCGCCCGACGCGGTCGATGCCGCCGATCGTCTGCCCGCCTGTTTCGTCACCGCCGATGACATCACACCGAACGAACACATCGCGATGCAGGCCGCCGCCCAGCGCTGGGTAGATTCGTCGATATCCAAGACCGTCAATGTGCCGTCGGACATAGCCTTTGATTGCTTCAAGGACCTTTACTTCGAGGCCTATGAACGTGGACTCAAGGGCTGTACCACGTTCCGTTTCAATCCGAGCGCCTTCCAAGGCGTACTGGTTAAACATGCCGATTTGGCGCGCACTCGCTATCGATTCACGCTCGCCGACGGCAGCGTGGTCGAGGCCAGTGGCGATGAGGAAATCGAATACGAAGGCGAGATGCATTCCGCCGCTAATCTGTACGACGCGATCAAGGAAGGCTACTACGGTGTGTATTGAGACCACCACCAGCCGGGAGATTTAACGATGGCAAAGAAGATCGAACAAGCGATTACCGGTGTAGAAGTGCTGGGCGACCCGGCTGTTGGCGAGGAGTCGAGCGCGGAAATCATCCAGATGCACGAGAAAGTTGAGCGCCCCGAGGTGCTGCTCGGCTCGACCTACAAGCTCAAGACGCCGCTCTCGGCCCATGCGCTGTATGTCACCGTCAACGACATTGTGCTCAATGCCGGCACGCCCCACGAGCTGCGACGGCCCTTTGAGATCTTCATCAATTCCAAGAATATGGAGCACTTCCAGTGGATAGTGGCGCTGACTCGCATTATCTCAGCGGTGTTCCGCAAGGGCGGCGACGTTACCTTCCTGGTGGACGAGATGCGCAGCGTGTTCGATCCGCGCGGTGGCTACTTCAAGAAAGGTGGGCGCTATACGCCTTCACTGGTGGCCGAGATCGGCGATGTGATCGAGACCCACCTGCGCTCTATCGGTCTGCTCGGCCCGGCACGTGTGCGGCCGGAGCTGGCACCGGCCCACGATTCCAAGCAAGGCCATGACAGCGGCGTTCCCGGCAATGCTCTGCATTGCAGCCACTGCTTCGCCAAGGCGGTAGTCGCGCTCGACAACTGCCTGACCTGTTTGAACTGTGGCGAGTCGAAGTGTGGCTGATGTGAGATTGCGCGCCATCACCATGGGCCGGCGCGGCGCGCTGGGGATTTCGCTCAGAGCTTGATCAGCTGCGGGATGTCTTCCAGCGCCTGTTCTTCCATGGTGACTGCCTGGTCCGAGAGCAGATTGCGCATCTCCTCGACCTCGCGGTAGAGCTGATTGGCCGACGCAAGTTTGATTTCAAACTGCTTCTTGGCCTCCTGCAACTGGGCCTTCTGCCGGCTGATCTTGTTGGCCAGCGCGATGAGCTTCTTGTAATAGCTGCGCACCAGCTGCTCTTTCTCGCCGTACTCGGCGGCGTAGCTCTCGCGGATCTTGTTTTCCTTCTGGCGCAGCTCCTCATTCGTGAGTTCGCGCATGCGGGCCAGCGTGGTCTGATATTCGACCGCTACCAGCGCCGACTTGGCGTCCACCGCCTTGGCCACTTCGCGGCGCAGACGAGTCTCCATTTCCGCCAGCAGGACGCTGATGGCGTCACGCGGCACGTCGTTGCGAGCGGCCTGGGGCGATGCCCCGACTAGGGTTGGGTCGCGGTCCATTTCCAGTGAGGACAGCGCCACGGGCGGGCCCTCGAATGGCTTCAGATCATCGTGCTGCTGCTCAAGCTCGTTGATGATGTCAGCCAGCGTGCGGCCGGTGGCGGTATCCGTGAATTGGTCGATGGGTGTGATGTCAAGCATCGCTTTGTCAGCCTCCGCGTAGGTCGATAGCCCGGCAATTTTGTTGATGGTGTTTTCCAACGGGTTGATATCGCGACCGTCCTCGGCGCCGTCCAGGCCATAGTCCGGCAGCAGCATTTCAGCGCCAGGGAAGTTGATGACCGTGACATTCGAAGTTTCTTCCGCCAGGTGCGGACGGGTGATCAGCTCGGGATTGCGCTCGCCGACGGCGGCAATCGTCTCGTTCAGATAGGCGACGTCAAAGCCGCGTTCGGCGAGCAGGAAGGCGCCGATGGCACACTGGTCTAGGTCGTTGCCGCACACAAAGTAGTGAAAGTCCTTGCGCAGGCGACTGCTCTGCAGGCGCAGCATATTGACGGGAATGTTTTCGCTGCCGGTCAGCGCGCCAGCGGCGTGGACTTCTGGATAACGAATGTCCAGCCACACGCCGCCATTGCCGATCTGGTCGCAAGCCGCAGCATAGGATATCGGGCGTAATACCTGCGACAGGATCAGCTCGTAGAAGTCCTGTTTGCCGAGACGCATCAGGCGGCCATCGGAAAGCATGCTGACAGTCGCGTTGCGCGCGCGGTCGGCGATCAGTGCTTCTTCGCCGAACGCCATGCCAGGACCGAGATCGGCGAGGTGTATCTGGCCGCGGCCGGCGGCGATGGAACGTGACACCTCGCAGTAGCCATTCTCGATCACATAGTAGTAATCGCCAGCGGAGCCCTGCTGCACCACCACGGCCTCGGCCTTGAGTTCGACTTGTTCCATGCGCGCGAAAATGCGCTGGATATTGGTTGCCGGCAGCACTGAGAACAACTCCGACTGCAACATTCGGATCATCCAGTCGGACGATCGCGCAGTGGCGATTTCGCTGACTTCGAGCTCGTCGCTGCTAGTTTCGTCTTCGAGCTCCGCTTCGCCGACCAGGCGGTCGAGCAGGGCACGACGGAAGACCACCATCTTGGCGTCGTCGACAGCGCGCACGCTGTAGCGCTTGCGGCCTGGCGGGTCGAGCGGCCGCAGGGCGGCCTTGTGAGTCGCCGCAAGCGTGCGCGTAATCTTGCCGTGGTAGATGAGCTCGATGGTGCCGGCCAGCAGGTAGTAAACCAGATCGTCCGCATGGCCCTGCGGGTAGACCACCTGGCCGCGACCGTAACTACGGATCTCGGCCAGTTGCACGGCTTTGTCCTGCACTGCCCGGGGCAGGCGTTGCAAGGGCACGAAGGCGCGGATGTGAGCGTCGTTGTCCATCGATCGTGCCTTATCCTTCCCTGTCGAACGCTTGCGGATCTGATAGTTACGTCGCGTAATTATATTTGTTTATGAGAAAAGGGAAAGGCCGGCTCACGGACTGTCGACGGCTGTCGGAAGTGCCGCAGCCTGACTGATAATGGCGCGGGTTCGAGAGACAACTCAGCGCTTGCGTACGGTCGATCTGGCAGAGCTAGTGTCTCAGGGGGCGAACGCGCGCGCTGCGCGAACGCATGGGCAGGATTAGCGCCGGTGGCACGACCGACGGCGCAGCGTGGCGAAGCTTGCTTATATGTCGATGACGTCCAAGCACCACGGTGCGCCCGTGCTCGCCCTATTGTGCAGCTGTGGTGTCGCGGCCGGGGCGGCCCGTGCCGTCACCGAGCAAGACGCCAATGTCGGGCAGAGTGTTGCACACCCCTTGTCGCGCTTCGATCTGCGCGTGCGCTATATGGCCTTCGAAGGCGACCGTGAAGCGGAA
>JANLSI010000878.1:0-1641 GCA_031362345.1 Pseudomonadota bacterium | reverse complement strand
AGGCTCTTGAGATTGTGACGGGGCGCCGCATCGATCAGCGCTTGCCTGACGATGCCGGCGATGCCGCAGCGCGTGAGGTCGGGGGTCAGAAGCTGGCCTTCACGGCGCACGAAGACATTGCTGCGCGTGCCCTCGACAAGCAGACCGTCGAAATCTTGCATCAATCCTTCAAAATAGTGCGGCGCCGGCCATTCGGCACTGGCGAGCACCTGTTCCAGTCGATTGAGGTGCTTGATACCTGCGAGCTGCGGGTTGAATCCGAGGCGCTGGTGGCATAACCAGGTCGGGACTGCCTCTGCGTCATGGGCGTCTAGATCAGCCGGCCAAGCATGCCAAGCGACGATGCGACAGGTGCGCACTGCCATCGGCGGACGATACCCGCGCCCACCGCTGCCACGGGTGATCATGATTTTGACTATGCCGCGGCTATGACCGCGGGCGACTTCCGTGGCTTCATCGAATAATTGCGCGGCTACGGGCGGCGGTAGTTCGAGCACGGCACATCCTTGCCGCAGCCGCTCGATATGCGCCGCCCAACTCAGCAGACGGCCATCACGCAGGGCGATGGTTTCGAACAGGCCATCGCCATAGGTGAGACCGCGGTCGTTGAGTAAGAGCGCGTCAGACGCTTGTCCGTCGAGCAGTATCATGCTGTCAGGCCTCGGTGAGCGGTGCGCCTTGGCCGGCAGATGCCGTCACACGCGCGCGGCGCTAGAACTGGCGAAAGATCAGCGTGCCGTTGGTGCCCCCGAAACCGAACGAATTGGACAGCGCGATCTTGATTTTCATCCGCCGCGCCACGTTCGGCACGTAGTCTAGATCACACTCGGGATCGGGATGGGTGAGGTTGATGGTTGGTGGCGCGACCTGATCGCGGATTGCGAGAATAGAAAACACCGCTTCGGCCCCGCCTGCGGCACCCAGCATGTGGCCGACCATGGATTTGGTCGAACTCATGGCCAGGCGATACGCATGATCCTTGAACACACGCTTGACCGCCTCCGTCTCAGCCTTGTCGCCAGCCGGCGTCGAAGTGCCATGCGCGTTAATGTAGTCGATGTCTTCGGGATTCAGTTTGGCGTCGGCGAGAGCCAGTGCCATACAGTCGGCCGCGCCCTCACCGTTCGGCGACGGCGCCGTCATGTGGTAAGCATCACTGTTCATGCCGAAACCGATCAGTTCCGCATAGATGTGCGCGCCACGCGCCTGGGCATGTTCAAGGGATTCGAGTACCAAAATTCCGGCGCCGTCAGCAAGCACAAAGCCATCGCGTTCGGCATCCCACGGGCGGCTAGCCGCAGTCGGATCGCCGTTACGGGTCGACAAGGCTTTGGCCGAGGCGAAGCCGCCAATGCCGGTCGGGCAGGTCGCGAATTCAGCGCCACCGGCAACAATAATGTCCTGCTCACCACGCTCAATGGTGCGTGCTGCCAGGCCGATGCAATGCGCACCCGTCGAACAGGCCGACACGATGGCATAGTTGGGACCCTTGAAACCGTATTTGATCGAGAGATTGCCGGCCACCATGTTGATGATGTTGCTCGGCACGAAGAATGGCGAGATGCGCCGTGGACCGCCGTCGAGGAAAGACTGATAGCCTTTTTCGATGCCGGGTAGGCCGCCGATGCCGGAACCGATGAT
>JANLSI010000638.1:0-2937 GCA_031362345.1 Pseudomonadota bacterium | reverse complement strand
CGCGATCGATGGCATCCATAAGATTGCGCCCGAGTGCGGCGTTAAGCGCCGCGCGCAAAGACGGGTCGGTGATGGTCACTAGAGTTGCCTGCACTGCGGCATCGGTGCCCATGGCAGCGGCAAAGCTATGCAAAGCGAGTGTCGTACTGTAAACGTCGCCGTTAATGCTGCCGTCCACCGCCGATTGCAGGCCGGTCAGATTGTTCAGCAACGCGGTGGCATTGGCGCCTGCCTGCAGCAGTGCCATGGCAGTCAATGCCTGCACCGACGGCGAGGCTGCGGGACCGACCAGAGTATTGAGGGTGGTGACTGCGTTCTGAATGGTGGCACTGGCGGCGGGTTCGCCGTTGTTGAGCAAGGCCCGCACCACCAGCGCCGTGGTCAAGGCGTCGCTGCTGTTGGACTGCGCCAGCGGCCATCCCCTGTTGCCGGCACCAAGCGCCAGCTGCGCGCTCTTCAGATAATTTACCGGCGCACCGCTGTCATTGAGTGATGCTGAGGCCAGCAGGGCAATCGCACTGTCGATCGACGACGCGCTGTAGGCACCAGTCAGTCCCCACCCGCCCGACACCGACATGCCGGCGTTACGCGCGCCACGTAGATAGGCAAGGTCGGCCGCCAGATTGTCGCCGTGCGCGCTCAAGGCAAGCACCCGGCGAGCCGCAAAGTCGACACTCGCCGCAGCGTGATTCTCCAACCAAGCAACACCGGAAAAATAGGCGCGGGAGCGTCGGCCCACTACACGCAGCGCGATCACGGCTTCGACGGTGTCCAGCAGCCTGATGTCTGTGATCGCGCCCCAGCTACCATCGTTGTTTTGATGTGACTCCAGCCATAGCGCTGCGGCGTTGGCCGGTGCCAAGTAAGGACTGGACGTAGCATTGGCCGGCGTGATCGCCCGGCAAAGCAGTGCAATAAGCGCGAGAAGTTTGAGAATAGCCATCATCATCCCTCGATAGTCAGGCGGCGTTGACTTACGCGCTGGTCAGTTCATGTAGCCCGGTAGCTCTGCGTCACTCAGTTCGGTGGCACTACCTGCGACGCGCCCGCCGTGCCGCCGGCCGGCAGGCATGAATTGAGACGGCCGTTCAGGCCACGGGAGATCATCAGGGTGGGATTACTGCGCAGATCGCCCGCACCGCCCACGCCGATATTGAGCGGCGGCACCGGTGCGGCGATGCCGAGGTTGCCGTTGGCAAGATTGCGTAGAAAACCCGCGTCGCCAAAACGCTGTACCAGCGATGCGTTGAGCGTCGCAAGGATGGCCGGAAGCGCGAGGAATTGGCGGGTAGCATTCGCCGCGCTGAGTTGGTCGCCGGCCAGTATCGGCAGGCCTGCGATCGAGACGCTGCGCCATTGGATGGTCGGCTCGCCGAAGAAGTCGTAGTTGGATTTGGCGGCGTTCAACAAGGTCGGGGCGTAGCCGTTCACCCGCACAAAGCGCCATTTGTCGCCTGCAACTGGCTTGAACTCCGTACTGAGCACGCCGATGGCACCGCGATTGGCGGCGTCGTGGCTGTTTAGGCAAGCGATGACGCCACCACCGTTCGGCGATTCCGTGGTGTGGGTTGGGTCGGCGGTCGCGGTGAGGAACGATTGACTGCCCAACACACATCCTTGCCCCAGCAAGCGTGTTTCGTAGGCTATCTGGGTGGACGAGCTTCGAACCAAGGGCGACCCATCAGCAAAATTTCCGTTGAAAGTACGACGGCACACGAATACCGCGCCGCCGCTTGTGAGCGGTGTGGGATAGGCCGGCGTCGTAGTCGTACAGAGGTTTGCGCCCGGCGTAGTCGGGCTGGCGAAATCACACCAGCTCGAACGCAGTCCTGTCATCAGACTCTGCAGTTGCGCCGTGGTCAGATTCGGCATGCACGCTTCGGTGTCTGCATTGGCGGCATAGGCAACATGGCCCGGATGGCAAGCGCTCGCGAGCGAAAATGACAAGGCTTGCAGTCGATCTCGTAAGCCTTGCGAAACCGGAACGCCGTACACCACAGCGGCAATCCCCTGCGGCGTCAGCGCAGTGAGCTCCGCCGCCGTCAACGTCGGGCTGAAGGCACCTTGAAACACATTCGGTTCCAGGTCGGACAGTCCGACATCCGGTGTCATCGGCTGGGTCAGCACGTCACAGGCGTCGTGTCGGGTGTAGGCGGCGAATGCGCCACTCGCGGCGAGTGTGAGCCCCGCGCAGCCGCTCAGCGTGCCGCCGCCGCTGGGTACCTGGAAGAAGGGCACCAGACTTGAGGGTCGCACGAGCGGTGCCACACCGCCGCCTGAGCCATCGGTCGATGCCTTGAAAATTGCCAGACGTTTGCCGCGTATCGCTGCGGGCAGGGCAGCCGATGCCGTGCAGAAGGCCAGCCGATGGAGCAGATTGCTGGAGCGATAAATATCAAGGGAACCGGGCGCGCAGAGTTCGCCGCCGGCCGCGGCAAGCACGCGCCACTGGAGTTCAAGCATGGTGTCCAGCGTCGATGACCCGGCGATCCGCAGGGTGATCTGGTTGGCAACATCGGCTTCGTTGAACTGAGCGACGGGCAGTGCTTTGACCTGTCCCACCGCGATGAGCGCGATGCAGGCCAACAATTTCGACACGATATGCGTGGTCATCCCTACTCCTCCCTGAGTTGGCGCCCCAAAGCCGCAATCCTATACAGCTCTCAAACCGTCAAAGTTATCCTTACAACGACGGATCTCTCGCGGGCGCCAATTTTATACAACGAAACTTTGCAAAATAAAACCTTACCCGATCGACGTATCTCCAACGCAAGCCATCCTGTGGGCGAGGACCTCGATATACAGCGCCCCAATGCCTCGGTTTCGCGAACGTCCGATTACTCGCGGTCGTCGCTCCGCCGCGCCATGCACCCGCCGTCTCCAAGTTGGCATTGTCACGTAAGAGCTCGTCAACCGCGTCGACCAACACCCAGGGTA
>JANLSI010000872.1:0-6771 GCA_031362345.1 Pseudomonadota bacterium | reverse complement strand
GCTTGCCGCGCGGCCACTGAGCCGACACCGCCAATGGCGGCGAATTGTCGCGCGAGTAGCGCGCCGTCACAGTCGCCGGCGTCGATGACCAGCGCAGCTGATTGCCGCAGGCGCGCTACCGCACGGGATAGTTCGGCGCTGCGCGAGGGCGCTTCGCCCAGCCAGAACGGCATATTGGGCGGCTCGCCGCGCGCGTCCTCGACACGCAGACCGCTCGCCTCCACGCGCAGCACCCGCCACGAGGTATTGCCGAGCTGGAAAATGTTGCCCGGCAGACTCTCGATGGCGAAGTCTTCGTTGACGCTGCCGACCCGTTCGCCTTGGGGCTCAGCGATCACGTCGTAGTCGGCATTGTCCGGAATCGCGCCGCCACACGTCACCGCAGTGAGTTTGGCACCGCGCCGAGCACTCACACGACCGTTGACGTCATCGAGATGCAGATAGGCCGAGCGCCGCCCGTGGCCAAAGCTGAAGCCCTCGGCGAGCATGCGTACCACCGACTCGAAACTTTCGCGCGCCAGTGCCCGATACGGCCAGGTCGCGCGGAACATGTCGTATAGCTCGCCCACACCGCGTTCGCCCATGGCAACTTCTGCGACGATTTGCTGAGCCAGCACATCACGCGCGCCGGGGGCCACGGCCACCGCGTCGAGTTCATCGCGTGCGATCATATCGAACAGCGCCAGCGACTCGATCAGTTCGTCGCGGGTCTGCGGAAACAAACGGCCACGGGCGATACCGTCTACCGCGTGGCCGGACCGACCGACGCGTTGCAGAAACATCGCCAGCGTGCGCGTCGTGCCGAGTTGGCAGACCAGATCGACATCGCCAATGTCGATGCCCAGTTCCAAGGAGGCGGTCGCGACCAGCGCTGTCAGCTTGCCGTGCTTGAGCCGCAGCTCGGCGTCGAGACGCCGCTCACGGGACATGCTGCCGTGATGGGCGCAGACCTGTTCATCGCCGAGCTCGTCGGCCAGCGCGCGCGCCAGGCGCTCGGCCATGCGCCGTGTGTTGACGAACACCAGCGTACTGCGATGCTGCTTAATGAGTTCAATCATGCGCGCGCGAATCTCGCCCGCGACTTCTGCGGAGACCACGGTTTCGAGCGGCGACGCCGGCATTTCGATGGCCAGATCCCGCGCCCGGCTGTGCCCTTCGTCGACAATGGCGCAGACGCCCGCGCCGGCGTCGTCGTGGGCCTGTCCAGTGAGGAATTCCGCCACCCGCGCAATCGGGCGCTGCGTTGCCGACAAGCCAACACGCAACGGCGGGCGGGCGGTCAACGCCTCAAGACGCGCCAGGCTCAAAGCGAGATGGGCACCGCGCTTATTGCCGACCAGGGCGTGTATCTCGTCGATTATCACCGTGCGCACCGTGCACAACATCTCGCGTCCGCTGTCGCTGGTCAGCAGGATGTAAAGCGATTCCGGTGTCGTGACCAGGATGTGGGGCGGGCGTTTGCGCATCAGCCTACGCGCTGCGGCCGGTGTATCACCGGTGCGCACTGCGGTGGTGATGGCCGGCACCTCACCCAGTTCTTCGGTCAGCAACTGCTGAATAGCGGCTAGCGGTGTTTCGAGGTTGCGTTGGATGTCGTTGCTCAGCGCCTTGAGCGGCGAGACGTACAGCACAACCGTTTCCGGCGTGAGGTCGCCACGCCGGATGCGGCTGGCCAGTTCGCTGATCGCAGTCAGGAAGGCAGCGAGTGTCTTGCCTGAGCCGGTCGGTGCCGCCACCAGCGTGTGACGGCCGGCCGCGAGCGCCGCCCAGGCACGGCTCTGGCAGGCTGTCGCAGCAGCAAAGCGCGCGCTGAACCAGCGCGCCACGGCGGGATCGAAAGAGGCGCAGACCATCGGTCGAGGTTAGCGCGTTCGCGCGCTCCAGGCCACGCGTGGTGGCATCAGATCAGGGCTTGCTGGAGGGCGTCGATGCGCTGCTTGGCGTCGCGAATGATTTCCATGCTGATTTCCGGCGTCAGCTCGGTAGCCAGCACGCGCATGGACTTGATCGACTCGGGTTTCGGCAGCTGATGGGTTTTGCGCAGGCTGATGAGGCTGTGGTAGCGGGCGCAGATCACCACTTCGGCAAGCCGAAAATCGCCCTCCACTTCATATTCCCAATCGCCGACGTGGCCGACCGCCTCAACCACCGCCTCGCCCAACTGCCAGTGGCGGCAGATGAGCTTGCCCAAACGTGCGGTATACCCCGCCAGCGCGCGCTCCACGCAGGTCGTGTCTTTCAGCAGCAGCGGTTGTTGCGACAGGCGATCGAGCACCACATAGGCGCCGATATTGGCAAGCAGGCCGGCCACCAGCGCCTCTTCCGCCACCACACCGCGCACGCGCTGTGCCACCACCGAGGCGGTCGCGCCGATGCGCACGGCCTCGATCACGAGCTCACCGAAACGCTCGCGCAAGGAGGGCGAGCGGGCGTTGAACAAATCCTTCAAAGAAAAGCACACCACCAGTTCGCCAACCGTAAACATGCCGATGCGGTTGACCGCATCGCGTAGGTCGCGGACGGGGCTGCTGCCACGACATAAAGGGCTGTTGGCGACTTTAAGAATCTTGGCGGCCAAAGCGGGATCGGCCGCCAGCAGGTCAGCAACGCGGCGACTGTCGGCAGCGGCGTGGGCGATGGCCGCGCGTACGCGCAGCGCGTGATCGGGCAGGCTGGGCAGCTTGAGGCGATCAGCGGCGATCTCACCTTCCAGATCGTCAAACAGTCCGCTGGTCTCGGCGAGCGGCTCTTCCACTTCATCGAGACGCACGCGCGCTACGCGTCGGCTCGACTCGCGCAACAAGGAAACTTCGCCGCGCGCCATCTTGGCGCACAGCACTGGGCCGAGCGCGCGGACATCGAATAAGGCCGGTCGCAGTGGCGCAAGGGCGTTCACCGCATCGGCCGAGCCACTCGCGACCAGCTTGGAATTGCCATCCCCATCGAGCATCACTACATTGCCATCCAGCAGAAAGTAGTCGCAGCCGTCATCGCTACCGCGCACGAGCAGCAGATCACCGTCGCGAAAGCGTTTCATCGCGGTGCGACCCGCCGCCACTATCAGTTGTTCGGCCGATAATTGCGCAAACGGCGCAAACGGACGCAAGCGCCCCGGCATGACGGATTCCTGGTTTCGCTGTGGCCGCATCAGTTCTTGTGGTTTTATAGTGGGGTGTGCGCGCTGACGCGAACATTGCTCGACCTACCCGTATCGGCACGGCGCAGATCAAGCTTTAAACCGATGGCCGGGTAGATCCATGTTGCGTGACGAAGCTATCGAATTGCGACCCATTGGAGTGATTCGCACCAGCGTCGCCGATGCGGATGTCGCGCGGCGGCGGCGCGACATGGTCTCGACCATCGAATTGTTTGCCGATTTCGCGCCGGGTCTGTTGGGTATCGAGGCTTATTCCCATCTCATCATCTTGTTCGCCCTGCATCGCGCCGCGCTGCCGCCGAGCATGACCGCCCACCCGCGCGGTGACAGCAGTCAGCCCGTGCAGGGGGTATTTGCTGCACGAGGTCGCAATCACCCGAATTCAATCGGCCTGGCGGTGGTGGAACTGCTAGCGGTGGACGGGGCGACACTGCGCGTGCGTAAGCTCGACGCCTACGACGGCACGCCGCTGCTCGATATCAAGCCCTACGATAGCTACGACGTGGTGGACGCACCGCGCGTGCCTGCGTGGTGGCGCCGTCGCGCGCTCACGCCGCGCTGAGAACTGGGCTAAAGTGCGCTCGTCTCAGCTAGCCATGGCACCATGACTCACCACACCCTGCGCGCCTTGCTGTGCGCCTCGCTCGTCGTTATCAGCACAACAATCTGCGCTGAAGACACCCAGCAGATTCTGGGCAGCTGGACACTACGCTGTTCCGCCACCGCCGGCGATGCTAAACCCGATTGCATGATGTTCCAGAATCTGGTGCTGAAAACCGGCGGCCAGCCGGTGTTGCAATTCGGCATCGGCGTGGCGCCGGACGATAGTCTGCCGACCGTACTGGTCAGCCTGCCTTTGGGTATCGCCCTGCCGCCGGGCATTACCATTCAGATCGATGGCAGCACGCCGGCTACTTTCCCGGTCGAACGCTGTGAGCCCGACGGTTGCCGCGCCGGCATGAAACTACGGGAAAACACCGTCAAACAGCTCTCCCAGGGCCGGCAATTGCACGTCACCTTCTACGACGGTGCACGTAAACCGCTCAAGGTGTCGCTTTCGCTCGACGGTTTCGCGGCCGCCTACCAAGCTTTAACGGCCGCTCAACACTAAGCCCCATCTGCGGCTGCTAGGGCAGCAGCGCACGATCACCGCTTGCCAGGCCTAGTGTTTGCGCTTCGCCAGCGTTGATTTCGAGTACGTAGCGCACCTTTATTGGCGGGGAGATGAGCGTCATGGAAGCGGGCGTGGTTCGCGCCCGTAGCCACACAATCTGTCCGTGCTCGTCGAGAAAGAGCATGTCGAGCGACAACGGGGTGTCTTTCATCCACATGGTGGCGAGGGTCGGCGCGCCGAAATCAAACAGCATGCCGTGCCGTGCGGGGAGTTTGGTGCGCCCCATCAAGCCCAAGCGCCGCTGTTGCGCATCGGCGGCTATCTCGACCCTGAGGTCGACCCGAACTCCATCGCTACGCACGATAGACAGCGTTCGCAAGGCGCCCGCCGCGTCGGCTGCGGCGGCATTGAGCAGCCAAGCCAGGAGCAGCGCGAGCGCGCTCAGCCGCATCGCGGCAGCCCCCCATAGCGCGCCAATGCGGCTTGCCGCGCGGTCACCAGATCGACCATCGGCGACGGGTAGCCAGGCGCAACCACGGCCGGATCGTGGATCGCTTTATTGTCGAGTGCCGCGCGCTCGGGCAACCAGCGGCGCAGATAGGTGCCCGCTGGATCGAATCTGCGGCTTTGGCTGAGCGGATTGAAGATGCGGAAATAGGGCGCGGCGTCGGCACCGCAACCGGCGCTCCACTGCCAACCCAGGGTGTTATTGGCCAGGTCGGCATCGATCAGGGTGTCCCAGAACCAGCGCGCGCCGGCTAGCCAGTGAATTCCCAGGTGCTTGCACAGAAAACAAGCCACCACCATGCGCACGCGATTGTGCATGGTGCCGGTCTGCCATAACTCACGCATGCCGGCATCGACCAGCGGTATACCGGTCGCGCCGCGCTGCCAGCGCCGTAAGGCTTCAGCGTCCTCTCGCCATGGAAATGCCTGCCACTGCGCGTGGAACGGTGCGTCGAGCGTGTGGGGAAAATGATGCAACAGGTGATAGGCGAATTCGCGCCACACCAATTGCCGCAACCACGCCTCGCAGGCGCTGACCTGTCCGGCGTCGTGTTCGCGCAGCGCGGCGGCCTGCACTGCCTGCCAACAGCTGCGCGCACTGATGGCGCCCACGCATAAGTAAGGTGACAGCCCGGCCGTTGCGTCCAATGCGGGTAGATCACGGTCTTGCGCGTAGTCGCGCAGGCGTTCGTCGACAAATTCATCCAAAGCGACATGGGCGGCCTGTTCACCGGCCGTCCAGCGCCTGGCGATGCCCTCCGCCCAGGCGATGTGGGGTTCCAATTCGAGCGCGGCCAAGGGCAGGCCCACCACGCCAGCCGCGGCTGGCGGCCAGCACGCCGGTGCCGGCAGGGGTGGTGCCGGCGGCTCAAGCTGCAGGCAGGCGCGGTAATAGGGCGTGAATACGCGATAGGGCGTTCCTGAGCCCGTCCGCACCCGATCGGGTTCGAACAGCAGATGGGCGGCGAAATGCCGCACCTCGCAACGGCCACGCAGCGCGCGCTGGAGTTGCGCGTCGAGTCTGCTTTCGTGCGGTTCGTAACGACGATTGAAATACAGCGCGTCCGCGCCGCAATCGTCGATCAAGCGCGTCAGTACTGCGCGCGCCGCGCCGCGCAAGAACACCAGCGTATGGCCGTGGCGGCGCAGTTCCCCAGCGAGTGCGACGAGCGACTGATGAAGCCAGAAGCGCAGCGCCGCGCCGGGCCGCCACGGGCCCCCCGGTTCTTGGATGTAAACCAACACCAGCGCTTGGCTGCGCGCGACCGCAGCGTGCAGCGCCGGGTGGTCGTGCAGCCGCAGATCTTGGCGAAACCAGACGATGGTGGCGGCCATTTGCTGTCCTCTAATAGCGCCGCTACGGCGGCCGGGGATGTGCCGGGTTGGCCCGCCACGGATGAGCGACTACCATGCGCCGTCGGTCGCACCCGGCGCGGCGGGCGCCGGGTGCTGCAGCACTTTTTTTACTCGCTTGGGGAGATGATATCGAATGACTCGCTTAGTGCTCGTTTTGCTGGCCGGGCAATAGGCGACGCGGCGGCGCGCGCCTTTTCCTCCGTGCATGCTATCCACTGCCTGCTGACGCTACTGCTGATCAGCGTCGGCGTGCACGCGGCGGACACTGCTGCGCTGGCCTTCATCACCAACCAGGGTGCAGACACCGTCAGCATCGTGACCCTCGCCGACGGGCAGGTCAGCAACACGCTGGTCGTCGCCAACGACCCGGTCGGCGTCGCCATCGACGAGCGCCACCGGCTGGTCTTCATCACCAGCACCAAGAGCCATCAGTTAAGCAGCCTCGACATCGACAGCCTGACCGTGATCAATCATGTCGAGGCCGGCGGTTCGCCACTCGGCATCACCGTAGACAGCCGCTCGGGGCGCGTCTATGTGGCGGATGGGGACGGTGCCCGGGTGCGCGTATTCGATGCCATGACGCTCGCGCCACGCGGTGAATACCAGACCGGCACCACGCCCAGCGGTCTGGCTTTGA
>JANLSI010000870.1:0-3222 GCA_031362345.1 Pseudomonadota bacterium | reverse complement strand
TCGACGACGACGAGCTTGCCTTTCTTGCCAACGTAGAGGCGGCGATCGCGGGGGGCGTCGCGATCTTCGACAGCAACAGCATCAGCCGGCGGATCTTGCGGACCACATAGCTCATTGGGTCAAGAAAGTCCTCGTCGGGATGCCTGTTAGAGCCGTTTGTCGGTCTCAGGCCGCTGCGCGTTGTGCCGCCCACACCGCGCGCAGATCGGTCATGGTGAGCGTCGCCAGCACGTTCAGATCCTTGTCGAGAATGGACAGCATCTCCGGGACGCCATGGCCACGCACGCTGTAGAACACTACCGCTCCTTCAGGACCGCCGCCTTCGCTGTGGGTGTCGTCGCGCTTGCCACGGTAGTAGCGTCCGGCTGGACGGATTTCCTTCAAGGTGCCATTGGTCTCGTACATGCGCAGCTCGCCTTGAATGATGATCATATTGGTCTGGGCGATATGGGTATGGATGGCGACAATTTCATTGGGCTCGAATTTCACAATCAAGTCGATGACCTGGCGTTCTTCGTCGAGGTCGCAGAGCGAGAAGGCGAGGTTGTCGATGCCGACGAACGGGTGCCAGGTGATCTTGCTGTCGTCGAAGGGGAAAGCAGGGGTGAGCATCGCTTGTGTCGCGGCCATGGGAGCCTCCGTTTAGTGGGTGTTGTGGTGGTGCAGTATACGAGTTCGAGCGCCGCCATGGCCGATGATACCGTCGGGTCTATCGGTTTGAACTTGGCCGTAGCCCAGGCAAACTAACTGTAGCGCAGCGCGCAGTGACCCACACTTTTGGGGAGCGCGTGCAAAGACCCCGACCGAGCAAAGTTTCATAGGAGCGTAGCGATGCCCTCAGTCATTTTTCGCCAGGCGTGCCGATGTCGACTATGACATTGGCCGATCGCGCTTGCGTCAGCGGCATCGGCGAGACCGCCTATGTGCGCGGTTCGAGCAAGACCGCCTTTGAATTGCAGGTAGAGTCCTCGTTGAAGGCCATCGCCGATGCGGGCTTGTCGCCCAAGGACATCGACGGCGTGATTCCCATCGGCATCGTCAGCGGCATCGCTGAGGACTTCATCGATAATTTTGGTATTCGTGATCTGCATTTCTCGGCGCTCATCCCCCACGGCGGCGCGAGTCCGGTGATGGCCTTGCAGGCGGCTGCCACGGTGATCGCGACGGGTATCTGCAAACACGTCTTGATCACCTTTGGTCGCAACGTCAGCGCCGCGACCAATAAAGCCGGCGCGCGTATCCACCAAATGCCGCAGTTCCATTACGTGACGCAATACGAATACCCGCTCGGCAATATCGCGCCGGCGCAGATCTACGCGCCGATGGCGCGCCGCCATATGGAACTCTATGGCACCACGGTCGAGCATTTCGGCGCAGTCGCGGTGGCCTGTCGCGAGCATGCCCTGTTGAACGACAACGCGCTGATGAAGAAACCCATCACCCTGGAAGATCATCGCAACTCGCGCATGATTGCCGATCCCTTCCGCCTGCTCGATTGCAGCCTTGAAAGTGATGGCGGCGCGGCTGTGGTAATCAGCGCGGCCGACTGCGCGGCGGATCTGCGGCATCGCCGAGTATTCATTGCCGGCGTCGCGGTCGGTCATCCCGATTCGCCGGCGTCTATCACCCAACGTGCCGACATGACCAGCCTGGGGCTGGCCAAGGCCGCGCCCCGCGCCTTTGCCATGGCGGGGGTCACACCGGCCGATATGCAGGTCGCCGAGATCTACGATTGCTTCACCTATGCGGTCATTCGCCAGCTGGAAGACATGGGTTTTTGTCAGAAAGGCGAGGGGGGACCTTTCGTCGCGGACGGCCGCCTAGGCCTGGGCGGCGCATTGCCGACCAATACCCATGGCGGCCTGCTGTCCCAGGCCCACGTCTGGGGGCTGAATCATATCGTCGAGCTGGTGCGACAGTTACGCGGTGACGGCGGCCGTGCGCAGGTCAAAGGTGTCGAACTCGGCGTGGTGACGGGCTATGGCGACCTGGGCGATGGCGCACTGGCCATCATGCGCAGAGGGTGAAGCAATGAACGAGCGTGTGGCAAAACCGGTTTCGACGCCGACTGCGCTGTCTGAGCCCTATTGGCAGGGCTTGCGGGAAGGCAAGCTGTTACTGCAAGCCTGCGCTGCGTGCGGCCGCCTGCGTCACTACCCGCGATTATTGTGCGACCAGTGCTATGACGACGGCGTGCGCTGGCAGGCGGCTTGCGGTCGCGCACGTATTCATAGTTGGACGGTCGCCCATCACGCTTTTCACGCCGGCTTTGCCGGCGAGCTGCCTTACACCCTGGTGACTGTTGATCTGGAGGAGGGGCCACGCGCGCTGGGACGCTGGCTGGGGACTGCGCCCGCTATCGGCATGGCGGTGCGGGCGCGCATCGAAACCATAGCCGGTGCCGCCGAGCTCGCCTTCGAGCCCGACCATGAGGATGTTCAAGCCACCGCTGACGCTGATGCTCAGGCGTAGTTGGCCGGCTTACGCGTGCTCCACGGCAGCGCCTGTTCGAGCTGGCCGGCGAGGCTGTAGAGCGTTTCTTCGTCGCCCATGCGACCGACGAACTGCATGGCCAGCGGCAGCCCCGATTTGGCCTGCCACAAGGGCAGCATCACCGCCGGTTGACCGGTGGTATTGAACAAGGGCGTGAAAGCCGAGTAGTTCGCAATGATGTGCTGCCACCAGCCCATGATGTCCAGGCCCTTGGCGTTCTGATCGAGATCGCCAAGCTTGGCCACGTCGCGCGCCAGGCCCGGCGTCAGCAGCACATCGTATTTGCGCATCACACCGCCGACGTGCCGACAGATCGCGTTCTGCTGGATCATGGCTTTCTCCATTTCCAGGGCCTTCAGCGCTTGCGCAAAGCGATAGACTTCGAGCGTCACGGCTTCGCAGGTCTTGGGCCCAATCTTGCGACCGGTGGCAGCGGCGAATTCGTCCATGAAGTAGCCCAGCGTGACAGCCCACAGGCGCACGCTGGAGTCGTTGAAGGCATCGACGTCGTAATCGAATTTAACCGCTTCGCAGATGTGCCCCAGATCTTCCAAGAGTTTGCGCGTGTCGTTAAGCCGGTTCTTCTGCTCGGCGGCGGTGGCGCGCGCGCCGGGCATGCGCTCGACCACGCCAATGCGCAGTGGGCCAGGCGGACTCATGGCGGCGGCCAGGAAGCCACGGCGCGGCGGTTGCGCATGGTAGAAGTAGCCGTCGTCGGGCCCATGCAGG
>JANLSI010000842.1:0-2448 GCA_031362345.1 Pseudomonadota bacterium | reverse complement strand
CACCAGCGTCGTAAACAGGCGCCAGTCGGCCTCGGCAAGTGCTGCTCCCAGCAGGAAGCGGCGCTTCGCCAGTTTCTCCTCCAGCCAGTCGAGCGTTTCGAATAGCGCCGTGACGGCGGCCTCGTAGGCTTGCTGCGTGGTGGCGAAGCCCGCCTTGTAGACGCCGTTGTTGACCGTGTCGTAAATGCGCCGGTTGAGCGCATCGATGTCGGCGCGCAGCGGCGCCGGATAGTAGTCGCCAGGCCCCGCCCCGGCGCCGTCGAAGGCGCTGTTCAGCATGCGGATGATTTCGCTCGACTCGTTGTTGACGATGGTGCGGCGTTCCTTGTCCCACAGCACGGGGATGGTGACGCGTCCTGAATAGCTCGGCTGCGCGGCGCTATAGATTTCGTACAGGTAGTCGGCGTGATGAATGGGATCGGGCACGACGCCTTGCCCCGGCGCGAAAGTCCAACCGTGCTCTGCCATATACCAATGCACCACCGACACTGAGATGTGATCTCCCAAACCTTTCAAATGCCGGAAGATCAAGGTGCGATGAGCCCACGGGCAGGCCAGCCCGACGTAGAGGTGGTAGCGCCCGCGCGCGGCCGGGAAGCCACCCTCCCCCGACGGGCCCGCTGCGCCGTCTTGTGTTATCCAATGACGGAACTGCGTTTCGCTGCGAACGAAGCGGCCGGCGTTCGACGCGGTGTCGTACCACTGGTCTTGCCATACCCCATCGACGAGTAGTCCCATGCTTTCGCTCCGTGGGTGTTAAGGACCCTGGTCAAAATTATCTTTACATTCGGCTGTTCGAGAGCGGCCGCGGCGGCGTTGCATTTCTTGGCAATAGCCCCGCTATTGCCGGCGAAACGCGCCTTGCCGCAACCACTCTCGAACACCCTCGGTGTTGACAAGATAATTTCGACCAGGGTCCTAAGCCTCAGCTGCTGAAGAACAACACCACGCCTGCTCGGCGCGTTGTTCTTTTGAATATCAGAACGCGTCGCCTGGCACTCGCACCCAGCCTTCCATGAGTACTCGCGCACTGCGGCTCATGATGGCTTTGGTGACCGTCCATTCGCCGTTGCTTAGGCTTGCTTCAGCACCGACGCGCAAGGTGCCCGAGGGATGGCCAAAGCGCACTTGCTTACGCTCCTTGCCACCGGCCGCCAGATTGACCAGGGTGCCCGGGATCGCGGCAGCGGTACCAATGGCGACCGCTGCGGTGCCCATCATGGCGTGATGCAGCTTGCCCATGGACAGCGCGCGGACCAGTAGATCCACATCAGCGGTCGTGACCTGCTTGCCGCTCGAGGCTATGTAATCCGCCGGTGGCGCGACGAAGGCGACTTTCGGCGTGTGCTGGCGCGTCGCCGCTTCCGAGACATCTTTAATCAAGCCCATGCGCAGCGCGCCATAGGCACGGATGGTTTCGAACATGGCGAGCGCCTTGGCGTCGCCATTGATCGCATCCTGCAATTCGGTGCCGGTGTAACCGACGTCCTTGGCGATCACGAACACGGTCGGGATGCCGGCGTTGATCATGGTCGCTTTGAAGGTGCCGACCCCGGGCACTACGAGGTCATCGACCCGATGGCCGGTCGGGAACATCGCGCCACCGCCCTCACCTTCACCTTCGTCGGCCGGGTCGATGAATTCGAGTTGCACTTCGGCGGCCGGGAAGGTCACACCGTCGAGTTCGAAGTCGCCAGTTTCCTGTACTGCGCCGTTGGTGATCGGCACGTGACCGATGATGGTCTTGGCAATGTTTGCCTGCCAGATGCGCACGGTGCAGATGCCGTTTTGCGGGATGCGTAGCGCATCGATGAGTCCATTGCTGATGGCAAAGGCGCCGACCGCAGCGGAGAGGTTGCCGCAGTTACCGCTCCAATCGACGAAGGCCTTGTCGATGGACACTTGGCCGAACAGATAGTCGACGTCGTGATCGGATTTGCTGCTCTTCGACACAATGACGGTCTTGCTGGTGCTGGAGGTTGCAGCGCCCATGCCATCGATCTGCTTGCCGTAAGGATCGGGGCTGCCGATCACACGCAGCAATAATTTGTCACGTGTTGCGCCTGGTTGCTGGCAGCGTTCAGGCAAGTCCGACAGGCGAAAGAAAACGCCCTTGCTGGTGCCGCCACGCATGTAGGTGGCGGGAATCTTGATCTGGGGAACGTGTGCCATGAATCCAAGTCTCCTACTTCAGGCCGCGACGGTGGACGCCAGGAAGTCCTGCGCGAAACGCTGCAGCACACCACCGGCCTCGTAGACCGACACCTCTTCTGCCGTATCGAGACGGCAGGTCACCGGCACTTCGACGCGCTCACCAAGCTTGCGATGGATGACGAGCGTCAGATCGGCACGCGGTGTGCGTGTGCCTTCGACGTCATAGGTCTCGGTGCCATCGAGGTTCAAAGTCTTGCGGTTTACACCCGGTTTGAACTCCAGCGGCAACACACC
>JANLSI010000816.1:0-4126 GCA_031362345.1 Pseudomonadota bacterium | reverse complement strand
GAGGCATGCGCGGCTCGCGCTTTCTCAAAGGTTCGGGCCTTCACCATGTCCGCGCCATTACGCGGCGTTGGGCTACTACGCCGCCTGCTGACTTCTGTTCCATCACGCCGTGCGTTACCGTACGACGCGCTTCAGAGCGCCTTAGGGTTCGATGGTGATCCCAGCCCTTTCGAGTTGGCCCGCAGTTCGACTCCCATGGCGACATCCATCGCCGGCCATCCTGATTGCCGCCATCCACGCCGGAGCCATCGGTTAACGCCTTAAAGATTGCCAGGCGCTTGCCCCGTATCGCTACTGGCAAAGAGACCGAGGCCGTACAGAAAGCGAGGCGATGCAGCAGGTTGGTGGAGCGAAAAACATCGAGGGAGCCTGGGACACAGATTTCCCCACCCGCAGCGGCTTGGACACGCCACTGGAGGTCGAGCATCGCATCCACCGCGGACGATCCCGCGATTCGAACGGTGACCTGATTCGCGACATCGGCTTCGTTGAACGGCGCAATCGGCAGAGCTTCAACCCTCCCGATAGCGACAAGGGCAAACCCGACCAGTAATTTCGACACGGTGCGCGCAGCCGTCCCTGCTCCTCCCTGAGTTCACGCTCGAAAACCACAAACGCATGTCGCACGCGAACAATCAGAGACAGGAGAACAACCAAGACTCTGGTTTCGTACGCAGTCCGATTGGATAACAATTCCCCAAGGCTAACCACACTCGATCGACGTATCCCCAATAGCTTCATGCTGCGAAAATTGACGCCCTGGTTAGCGCTATTCGTGCCGCAGGGTCAATCCGAACCACCCTCGCCCCAACGCCCAACCAGTTCGACGATTACCGCGGCGGCTATCATCGCCAATGCGAAACGCCCGCCATGGTCAAGCACATCGACATAGCGTGTGAGATTCGAGACACCTCCCTGGTGGACATCCGCACCAGTACGCAGGAGCTCATCAACCGCACCGGCCAACAGAAAAGGCACATCGATACTGAACAGAACGGCAATCACCGGAAGCGCGACAAGGAATGCCAAGCATCTCTTTCTTATATTGAGATTGACGCTCGCGAAAATCAGGGAAAGCATGATGATTGGCGGTTGCAAAGCATTGCCGGTTAGGGTGCTGACAATAACGACTGTTGACGTGACATTGTGGTCTGCCGTCGCGGACGGCCCATTCTGAACAGCGATTCGCGCCGCATAGACCAGTTCTCCATCACGCGTAGTGACCCCAACATTCAACAGCGAATCGACGGGCAGCAGGCACTTCAATTCAACCCGCAACAACGGCAGCCAGATCGAGTAATACGACTCGCCGACACTTCTGGCAAGGCCCAGAAGCGCCAAATAAACGACAATGAGCGTGAACAGCGCGCGTCGGAGCGACATGCTCAATCGCGTTCGATCTGCGTTGCGAACCGGTCAAGCCAGAGAAGAAAGAAAGCACAGCAAGCGACGATGATGCCCGTCGGAGCGATATATCCGTGCAGCAGTGGGAACATGTCGCGGGCGCGACAATATGCAAAAAATAGCACGACCACACGCACCTGGTTTACAAAATAGACGAAGGGTAGCGCCGCAATGATCCCCAACAATCGACGCCCGTTCGACACCGGCGCGGATATGAAAGCCGCCACGAGCAATAACGCGGCCTCTATCCCGTCGCATCCGTTCCGAATGGACAGCGATCCACAAGGAGCAATTATTTCGTGACCAATCGCCAACACAGTGCTCGCGGAATCAATGTGAGCGATGATTAAGGCGGCACTGCGAACGGTGACGGCCTCGATAATAAATCGCTCTAATGCCGTACCCTCACTCCAAGCGTACAACCCCTGCAAGGAGAAAAAGACCAGCGCGAACTTGACCGCCGAACGCCACCACGGCCCTACACTGCTAGCCATTCTGTCGGGCACTCCTTTTGCCATTGTCCCCTCTCTGCTTTTTAGGTCCATGCTGCTCTCTGGTCGATGGCTCGCTGGACCGCGCTAATGGAGCAAAGCGATTGGTGAACGATAACCATCACGGGTTGCGAAGTCGAATGACTCGCAAGCTACACCCGAGTTGGTCGCCAGTTTGAGTCTTTGCGGCAGCGTTCGAGCGAGCACCACCGAAGCCGCCTCTGTTCGGATTCAGTGGACGGAATTGGAGTACTTCCAGCCCTTAGCACGGAATGGGTTCTCGATGGTGAGTCCCTCGAATCGCTAGCCGTGCTGCAGATCTTCGCTGCACAGGGCTTGGCAAGCTGCATCCCGGGCCGCCGACACGATGAGTGCATCGTAAAATGACAGCCCATGGTCGCGGGCGAGCATGATGGCGCTGCGGTGTATTGCGATAGTTAGGTGTCGTGCCAAGCAAGTCGCCGATGACTGCAAGTGCCGATTCGATCTGCGCTCATTGCCATTGCAGCTTGCGCCGCGTGACGTTGGTGAATTCGTTCAGAACCTACACGCCGATAACGCCGCCCTCAGCGAGCAGCGCATCGGCGCGGATACTGCGTTGATCGCCGGCCTTGAGTTGAAGCGCCGTTACGATCGCATCGGGCAGCCTGACCGCGAGACTATTTCCCCATTTGGCGACCGGCATCATTCATCTCGTTGATATACGAATCAATCATGCTGCGCGCGGAGGCCATCGACGACTGAAGTCATCGCACGCTCTCGGCGTGACCGCCGCAGGAGTAGATAAACGGCGGGTACCACGAACATCGACAGCAACGGCGCCGTGATCATCCCGCCCACCATGGGTGCGGCGATGCGCTGCATGACTTCGGAGCCGGTGCCCGAGCCCACCATAATCGGCAATAGCCCGGCGATGATGACTGCCACCGTCATGGCTTTCGGCCTTACCCGCAACACTGCGCCCTCGCGAATGGCGTCCAGCAGATCGGCTTCACTGGTTTTGCCTGCGGCTAGCCGTGCTTCCCAAGCTTGTTTCAGATACACCAACATGATCACACCGAACTCAGCCGCCACCCCAGCCAGCGCGATGAAGCCAACTGCGGTGGCTATGGAGAAGTTATGCCCGAGCATCCAGAGTAGCCAGAAGCCCCCAACCAGTGCGAAGGGCAAGGTCGCCATGATCAGCAGCGCTTCGTCGAAGCGTTGAAAAGCCAGATACAAGAGCACAAAAATAATCATGAGCGTGGCGGGCACGACAAGCTTGAGTTTCGCTGTAGCGCGCTCCAGAAATTCGAACTGACCTGACCAGGAAATTGAGTAGCCGGCTGGCACTTTCAATTCTTGTGCCACCGCCTGCTGCATGTCGCGCACGACCGAGCTGAGATCGCGATCGCGGGTATCGACGTACACCCAACCCGAGAGCCGGGCGTTTTCGCTACGCAGCATCGGCGGTCCATCAGTGATCTGGAGCGTGGCCACATCGCCCAGACGAAGCTGCGCGCCGCTTGCAGTCAGCACCGGCAGGTCACGCAGCTTTGTGATCGAATCGCGCACTTCGCGTGGGTAGCGCACATTGATCGGGAAGCGTTGCAGCCCCTCGACGGTTTCGCCGATGTTGTCGCCGCCAATCGCGGCGGAGACGATACTTTGCACGTCGGCGATATTGAGCCCATAGCGTCCTGCGGCATCGCGATCAATAGTCACATCGATGTAGCGTCCGCCGCTAAGCCGCTCGGCCAGCGCCGAGCTCACGCCTGGCACCTGCTTGACCACGCGTTCGATTTGCGTGGTGATACGGTCGATTTCCTGCAGGCTGGCCCCCGCCACCTTCACACCTACCGGGCTTTTGATACCGGTCGCGATCATATCAATGCGGTTACGGATCGGTGGGATCCAAATGTTGGTGAGACCCGGTACGTTGACAATGCGGTCCATTTCCTCAATGAGCTTGTCCGGCGTCATTCCCGGCCGCCATTGCTCGCGCGGTTTGAACTGGATAGCGGTTTCGAACATCTCCAGCGGTGCGGGATCGGTCGCGGTGTCAGCGCGGCCGGCCTTGCCGAAAACACTGCGCACTTCCGGGACGCTTTTGATCAGTCGGTCTGTCTGCTGCACCAACTGCGCCACTTTGCCCGCCGAGATGCCGGGCAGTGCCGATGGCATATAGAGTAGATCGCCCTCATCCAAGGCTGGCATGAACTCGCCACCCAGTTCGCCGGCGGGCCAGAGCG
>JANLSI010000815.1:0-3226 GCA_031362345.1 Pseudomonadota bacterium | reverse complement strand
CTTGGACTCTACGAGTACTGAGGACACGCCATGCCCGATCATTGCAGCGTCTCCGAACTGCTGGCCTGTTTCCTGGCGCGCGATCTGAACGATGGCGAAGAATTGCAGGTCGGCATCGCGCTGCCGATCCCGGAAGCGGCGGTGCGCCTTGCCCACCTCATGCACGGGCCCAATATGGAATTGATCTTCCTGGGCGCCCGCATGAATGTGCATCACCTTGAACGCGTGCCCCTGCCGGCCTTTGGTTGGGACCGGCGTGTAGTGCGCTGGGCGGAATCCTTCAGCGATCGCGGTCATCGTTTCGACCAGGTCAAGGACTGGCACCGTCGCGTGTTTTTTATCGGCGGCATCCAGGTCGATCCTTTCGGCAATACCAATTTGATCGGCGTCGGGCACGATTTCAAGCGCCTCACGTTCCGCGGCCCCGGCTCGGTCGGCACACCGACTTTGACCACCCACGTCGGGCGCTACTACATCGTGTTGAACAGCCACACGCCACGCGTTTTCGTGCCGAAGTGCGATTTCGTGAGCACCGTTGGCTGGGGTCAGGGCGGCGCCGATGCGCGCACCCGGCTGGGCCTGTCGGGCGGCGGACCGAAATACTGCGTCACACCCCTATGCATCATGGATTTCAGCGAAGTGGAAAAGCGCATGCGCTTGCGCTCCCTGCATGCCGGCGTGAGTCTGGAGGAAGTGCTGCGCCAGACCGGCTTTCCGCTCATCGTGCCCGACGTGATACCGACCACCGAACTGCCGTCGAACGAGGCCTTGCAGGTGCTGCGCGAACGCGTGGATTGGGTGGGGGCTTTGCGCTAGCGGATCTACTATCGGACGGGGAGCGAGGCCGACCCGGACTTGTGAGTAGACTGTCCCTACACCAGCCCACTGCGGAGTGACCATCATGCGCCGTCCCCTATTCACCCTTGCCAGTTGCCTGTCGGTAGCGCTGTTGAGCGCCGCTGTGCATGGCGAAGAACTCCTGAACGATCTCGTCGCGCGCCTCACTGCGCCGCCGCAGATCAAAGCCGAAGCCGGCTTCGCAGCCAGGGTCCTGGTACCGCCCGGCCAGCTCTACGATCCACTGGTGATGCTGCCGGTCGGCGATGCGATGTGGATCAATGACGATGGCGGTGAGGCGGACGGCAAGGGCAGCCGTCTGTTGTCCATCGATGCCATGGGCAAGATCACGGTGCTGGCGGGCATCGGAAAATTGCTGCCGACGGTTGGCTACGACATCGCACCCGCCGGTTTCGGCAGCTACGGCGGCGACGTGTTCTCCCTCGCCCAACCCGAGGTTGCCGAGAAAGGCGCGCTCATGAACCACATCGTGCAACGCATCGAGCCACGGCGCGATTATGCAACCAGCGTGTTCTGCACCTTGCCCGATGCCGGCGCGAAGAAGATCCCGGGCTACGGACTCGACGGCCGTTTCGGCCCGCCCGGCTCGCCCTTCGCCGATCGCTTCTTCGTCATCACCATCTACAACGACACCATTTATCAGGTCACGCCCGACGGCAAGTGCACGCCATTCGTAGTGTTCGATGGCAAGCAGATGAGCGCACCGACCATGATGACCTTCAGCGCCGATGGCCAGTCGATGCTGGTGGCAGTCAGCATTGGTGCCTACGACATCACCAGCAAGCAAGCGCAGGAAGGCGCCATCGTGCGCATCTCGGCGGCTGGCAAGGTCGCGGCACCGCCGCTCTATCGCGGGCCGGGTCGACCGATGGGTATGGACTTCGCACCGGCCGGCTTCGGCCCCTATGCCGGTCAGCTGTTCTTCTCCGATGTCGGTCTTTACCAGATTCCGGTACCGCAGACCCAGACCATCTTGCCCGACGGCAAGATCTATCGGCTCACAGCACAGGGCAAGGCGGTGCTGGTGGCCGCGGGCCTGCATAATCCGATCGGTGTGCGCTTCGCCCATGGCAAGCTGTGGGTGAGCGATATCAACGGCGATTTCATCGCTGGCCACCGCGAGCTGCCGGACGGATTCATCACCGAAATCGAAGTGAAGTAACAAGCTTACGCGGCGGCGGAGCACATTCACCTAAGTCCAATAGCTAGATAGTCACCGCCGCCTTGCGCTCCACGTCATGGCAGCAGTGAGCGCTTAGCGACGGCTGTTAACAGCCGTGCTTTGTGCGCAGCGCGCAATCGTAGTAGCGTCTCGCCATGAATGACGACCATGATGATCTCGCAGGCGTACGCGACCTGCACAAGACCCTCGATGAGGCTATCGAAGTCCTGGCAGCATTCCTGAGCATTGCAGCCGGCGCCGAGATTCCGCAGGAGAAATTGGTGGATACTGCCCATCGGGTCATCGGTGACCTGACCGAGTGGCGCGCGACGCTATGGCAGATTACGGATCAGGAGCCCGGCGGCGAGGGGCTGCACTAGGCGGTCGGAGGCGTTGCCAGCACGGCGCGAGTTACCTGGCGTAGTGGTAAGGACCTTGGTGGAAATAATTGGGCGTCGTCATGACCGCATTGGCCTGCGCGTTCAACGGCCGCGAGGCAGATAGAAGTCGAATCGGTAAACTGTCCGCAACTTGCCACCGTCAGCCACCCTAGGAGCGACACCATGTCCATCGAAACCAACAAACAAGTCGTCCGCGATTTCTTCGCCGCGCTATCGGCCGGCAACTCGGCGCGCGTGCGCGAGCTGCTGCATACCGACGTGGCCTGGACCATCATCGGTGATACGCCGCTGTCGAAGACCTTTCGCGGTCACGACGGGGTCGAGAATGGTCTGCTCGCCACGGTCGGCACACTGATCGACACCCGGGCCGGCGTACGGGTCGAGGTCGTTGAGATGATTGCCGAGGGCGACAAAGTAGTGTGCCGGGCACAGGGCACTGTTAAGGGCAACCACGGACCCTATAACAACACCTACTGCCATGTCTTCACGCTGCGCGGCGGTCAGATCGTCGAAGATATCGAGTATCTGGACACCCTGCTCATCGAACGCGCGCTCTACGGCCGCCAGCTCACCGACTGAGCGCGCTGCCTCAGTCTTGACCAAAGCTTGACGGAAGAACGTCCTGGATTGCCCATTTTGTAACGACATCCCGCACAAATGCAGCGTGAAAATGGTGGCCCTTTTTCTGCATCACGAGGCGCGAGGAGTCTCGGAGTCTCGTCGAGCTACCATCACGCCCTCGATAGCTAGAAAGTCCATGCCGGAGTCCAAAAAATCACGTATGGCGTCATCTGGACTCTCTACC
>JANLSI010000753.1:0-6713 GCA_031362345.1 Pseudomonadota bacterium | reverse complement strand
CCGAGCTCGATCACATCGATGGCTACAACGCCCATTACCGCGCGGCCCAGCTGTTGCACGGCCTGGGTTTCAGCCAGACCGACTGCGCGCAGCCGGTGGCCGAGTTCTCCGGCGGCTGGCGCATCCGTCTCAATCTCGCTCAGGCTTTGATGTGTGCTAGCGATCTGCTGCTGCTCGACGAACCGACCAACCATCTCGATCTCGACGCCACCAACTGGCTGGAAGACTGGCTGAAACGCTTTCCCGGCACCCTGCTGTTGATCTCCCACGATAGGGACTTTCTCGACACGGTGGTGACCCACATCGTGCATATCGAACACCAGCAACTACGGCTCTACCGCGGCAATTATTCGGCTTTCGAGCTGCAGCGCGCCGAGCGTCTCGCCCAGCAGCAGACGCTCTACCAGCGCCAGCAGCAGCGCGTGGCGGAGATCGAGGCCTTTGTACGGCGTTTCCGCGCCAAGGCCTCCAAGGCACGCCAGGCCCAGAGTCGCCTCAAGGAACTCGAGCGCATGCAGACCGTGGCGGCGGCCCATGTCGATTCACCTTTCGATTTCCGCATTCTCGAAGCCGATCGCGTTTCGGACCCGCTGCTCAGCCTGAACGATGTCACGGTCGGCTATGACGGTCGTGCAGTGCTGCGCGACATTAAACTCAATTTGCACCCCGGCTCGCGCATCGGTCTGCTCGGCGCTAACGGTGCAGGTAAGTCGACCTTTATCAAAACCCTGATGGGCGAGCTTGAGCCATTGCGCGGCGTGCTGACACCAGGCACCCATCTGCGCATCGGCTATTACGCCCAACAGCAACTCGAGGTGCTGGACCTGGATGCCAGCGCGACCCTGCACATCCAACGCCTGTCGCCGCTGGCCTCAGAACAGAAGATTCGCAATTTTCTGGGCGGCTTCGATTTCCATGGTGACGCGGCGCTGGCGCCGATCCGGCCCTTCAGTGGCGGTGAGAAGGCGCGCCTGGCGCTGGCCCTGGTGGCCTGGCAGCAGCCCAATCTGCTCTTGCTTGACGAACCGACCAATCACCTCGATCTGGAAATGCGCCAGGCCTTGACCCTCGCCTTGCAGGAATTCAGCGGCGCTATTGTGCTGGTGTCCCACGACCGCTATCTGCTGCGCAACTGTGTCGATGAGTTCCAGCTCATCGAAGACGGGCGCATGCAGCCCTTCGATGGCGATCTCGACGATTACCATCGTCGTCAGCAAAGTCGTGAACGCGCCAGCGGCGCAGCCGAGGTGCTAGTCGCCGATGGCGATGCCGGTCGCAACCCCGCACGCGGCAAGCAGGCCCGCCAGCAGGCTGCCGCGCGGCGCGCGCAAGTCGCGCCGGTGCGCGCGGCGGTGAAGAAACTTGAAGCAGCCATCGACAAGATTCAAGTGCAGCTTGCGGCACTTGCCGAGCGTCTGGCCGATGCCGCGCTCTACGAAGTGGCACGCAAGACTGAACTCACTGACCTGTTGCACAGCCGCGCACGACTACAACAGGAATTGTCCGATCGGGAGAGCGACTGGCTGTGCCGCCAGGAAGAACTCGAGCAGCTTGAGCAGGAACTCGAACAGTCAGCCTGAGGCGTTGTTTAATGAAAACGGGGCGACGGTGTGCTGTCGTCGTCCATGCGCTCGCGACTGTTCGGCGCAGTATTATCGGCCGCGCGCGCATTGACCCACCGCACCAGATCGCCCGCCGGCATCGCACGCGCTAAGTAAAAGCCCTGTATCTCGTCGCAGCGATAGGCGCGCAGGAAAGCGAGCTGCCCTTCAGTTTCAACGCCTTCGGCGATCACTGACAGTTGCATGCTGTGGGCCATGGCAATCACGCCGCGGGTAATGGCGGCGTCCCCGGGGTCGGTCACCAGATCGCGGATGAAGGACTGATCGATCTTGACTTGATCGACCGGTAGCTCTTTGAGATTGGCAAGCGATGCGTAGCCGGTGCCGAAATCGTCGATCGCAATGCGCAGACCCAGACCTTTAAGCGCCTGCAAAATATGTCCAGCTCGTTCGCGTTCGTGGGTCACCGCACTTTCGGTGATCTCAAGCGTGATGCTGTGGGGATCGGCACCCGAACTGGCGAGCGCCGCTTTGACATTGGCCACTAGCCCATCGTTGGCGAGCTGACGGGCCGAAACATTGATGCTGATTTTGAGCGGCAGGCCGGCCAACTGCCACTGGCGCGACTGACGGCAGGCCTGTTGCAGCACCCAGGCGCCGATGTGCTGAATTAAATCCGATTCTTCGGCGATCGGCACGTATTCACCCGGCAGCAACAGGCCGCGCTGAGGATGATGCCAGCGCAGCAGCGCTTCGGCGCCGACCACTTGATGGGTGTCGAGTGCGAGGGTCGGTTGGTAATAGAGTTCGAACTCGTCGTGACGCAAGGCGTGGTGCAGGGCATTGGCTATCTGCAAGTGCTGGCGCGCACGGGCATCGTAGGCTTCGTCGTAATAGCCAATAGCATTGCGTTCGCGCTGTTTAACGCGATGGAGCGCGGCGTCGGCGTGTTGAAACAGGCTCTCGATGTCCTCACCATCGCGCGGATAGAGACTGATGCCGATGCTGCCGGTGATGTGGATATCGTCGTGCTCAAGCACATAGGCGTCGTTACCGACCGCGAGAAAACGCCGCGCCATCTCGTCGGCGGTGGTCGCCGTTTCGAGACCCGTAAGCAGGATGCCGAACTGATCGCCATCCCAGCGCGCGACGGTGTCATGGGCACGCGCGGTGCGGCTGAGACGTTCGCTCAGTTCGATCAGTAGAGCATCACCAATGGCATGGCCGTGGCTGCTGTTCACGTATTTGAAGCCGTCGAGATCGAGAAACAACACGGCCAGCATGGTGCCATCGCGGCGAGCCGCAGCGATGGCCTGCGTCGCTCGATCGGCCAGCAGTTCCCGGTTCGGCAGCTGGGTCAACGCATCGTGGGTGGCCTGGTGGGCGACCTGGCGGGTCAGCGACAGGTTTTCCGTGACGTCGTGAAAGGCAATGACTGCGCCTTGTCGCGAGCCGTCGTCGGCGATGATGGGACTGGCCGTGATGCGCACCGCATAGCTTTCGCCGAAGCGTTTATTGAGCAAGGCGTAGGACGGCGAGCGCACTGAACGATTTTCGCGCAGCGCCTGGGCAATGATGGCGGCGGACTTATCGCGCTCGACCTGCTGGGCCGACCAGAAAATGCTGGAAATATGGCGCCCGATGGCATCGCGCCGCGATTGATCGCTCAATTGTTCGGCGACCGGGTTCATGTAAGTAATGACGCCGTCGAGATCGGTCGTCACCACCGCATCGCCGATCGCGTGCAGGGTGGCGCGCGCCAGCTCGCGTTCGCGTTTGAGACTGCGTGCGGCGCGTTCCACCCGCCGCCAGCTCCACAACGGGTAGCTGCAGATGGCCGCCAGCAAAGCTGGCGCCGGCGCGAACCAGAGTTGTAAAGCCAGCAGCAGCGCGACCGGCGTGAGCAAGGTCAGAGCCACTAGCACGCTCGCCGCCAGCAAGCCCTGACGCGGCGAGCAGCGTGGATAGAGCAGGGCCGGGGCGAGCGCGAACAGCGACAACAGCAGTACGTAGACGGCGCTGCCCAGTGGCGTGATCCAGCTGCGTGTGCGCAGATTGTCGAGCACAGTGGCATTGAATTCGACCCCTGACATCGGCTGCGCCTCGCCCGACACCGGTGTGGCGAGAGACCGTCCCAAGCCACCGGCGGTCACCCCGACCAGCGCAAAGCGTCCGCGCAGACCGGCCAGCACGCTGTCCTGTTGCAACACGTCGACAAAAGAAAGCTGGCGGAAACGTCCGGGTGGCCCGCCGAAGTTGATCAGCAAGCGGTGATCGCGCAGCCATTGACCGCTGACGTTGCCCACCGCCGTGCCGCGCGTTTCGCCTGGCAGGTGCTGCCAGTCGTTGGGCGCGACCTGTTCGAGCATGGCCAGCGCCAGCGTTGGCCACACCGGCGAGGCCAAGCCGGCTTGCAGATAGACGCTGCGGATCAAGGAATCGCGATCGAGCTCGGTATCGACGTGACCGAGCTTGGCCGCGACATTGGCGAACACCCGCAAGGGCTGCACTTCGCGCAACGGGCCGTTGGCGCTTTCCTGATCGGGAAATACGGGCAACACCACGGTGCCGTTAGCGGCGATAGCGCCGGCCAGATGATCATCGCCGCCGTCGCGCTCGGAGGCTTCGGCGAACATGATGTCGAAGCCGACGCCACGCACACCGGCGCGCGTCATGCGTTCCAGCAGTTTCGCATGCAGATGCCGTGACCACGGCCAGCGGCCGAGCTGCTTCAAACTGCGGTCGTCGATCGCGACGATAACGATGTCGTCGGGCGCTGGACTGTTGCGCAGACGCATGGCGGCGTCGTAAATGACGTAGTCCCAGCGTTCCAGCAGGCCCGACAGCGCCGCCACCGCAGTAATCGCGCACAGCGCGCCCGCCAAGCGCGCGGTCTCGCCACGCGACCAGGCCGATAGCCGCGCGGCGATATCGATCACAAAGCGAGGCCTATCAGCGGCAGGAAGATGATCATCCACCAGCGCGCCCCGGCCTTGGCCGGCACCTCGATTTTCTGCACGCTACCAAAAGCGCCTTGCGTGCCGTCGACGTCGATGGTCTTGACGCGCATGTAATAGGTGCCGCCCTTGGGTCGTTTGAATTTCGCTTCGGCGCCTTCGACGCGCAGGTCGATAACGGGCGGGTCGAATTTTTCCTCGGCGGCGAGCTGGAATTGGAAGGTCTGGCCGGGCTCGCCAGCACGCCACCGCACGTTCATGTTGTCCTTGTCGACCGCTGGCGCTTCCATGGCCGGAGCGGGCGGCAGGCGCCGGAACTGCTGGGTGTCGCTGTAAGGGCCTTGGCCCTCGTCAGCGGTGATGGACGCCACGCGCCAGTAGTAGATGCCCGCTGGCACAGGTTGCGGGGTGGCGGCCTGAGGGGCGTTGATGGTGGCGTCGTCCATTACCAGATCAGCGAAGGCCGCGTCGCGCGCGATCTGCAGGTGATAGCGTGGAATGCTGCTGTTCTCGCCCCAGCTCATCAGCGGGCGCTCTTCCGGCACGCCGGCGCCGGGTGCGGGCGCGGTCAAGAGCGGCGGTTCGGGACGCGCGTCGAGTTCAAATGCATGGTCGGCATTCAGCCCTTCCAGGCCGCGGCCGTCGATGCCGCGCACGCGCAGAAAATAATGGCCGTCAGGCAGATCGGGTCCACGCAACCGCGGGCCGTCGGCGCGCGCGTCGAACAGCGGTGCGTCGAAACTGGCCGCGGCCGCGAGCTGAAAACGATAGGCACTCGCGCCCGCTAGAACATCGATGGTGACCGCCAGCGGCACACGCTCAAGACGGGCAGGCAGCTGGGCGAGGTCCGGCGCGGGCAGCAGAGCGATGGGCGCAATGGGTGCTTGGCCGGTGGCGGCAAGGGTGCCGAAGCCGGCCGCCACTTCGACGCCGTCGGCGTCGTTGCTGACGCCGACCTTGCCTTCCAGGACTTCACTGCGGGTCGCGTCCGCAGCGGCGTTGACCCGGTAGCGCGTGCCGCGCACCGCCGTGACCGCCGCCGGCGTGCTGATCTCGAAACGGCCAGGGCCGGTGCCGAGCGGCGCCACCAGGTTCTCCATACGACCCTGGGTGAGGCGCACCTGGGTGTCGTAATAATCGGTATTCTCGAAGCTACCCAAGGCGTCCAGATGGAGCTCGGCGGCGGCGTGCACCAGCACCCGCGAGCCGTCGGCAAATTCGATGGCGACGTTGGAATCCTCACCGGTGCGAATGACATCACCGCTGCGCAACTGCATACCGGCGGCCAGCGGCCGACTGGCGCGACGGCCCCTCAGGTCGGCATGGCCATGCACGGTCGTGACCTTGGCGATGGTGTCTACGCGGCGTAGCCATTCGATTGGAATGCGCAGGCGTGTGCCGGGCGGAATATGCTCGGGGTCCGCGATGCGGTTGAGGGTCTGAATGCGCGGCCAGTATTTGACGCCCGCCAGATAGCGCTCGGTCAGATTCCAGGGGTTATCGCCGCTCTGCACGGTGTAGATCCATTCCGCTGCCCGCACGGGGCTCACAAGCATGGTCCACAGGCAGAGCAGGAGGGCGAGACGAAACGGCTTCGGCGGCATGGTGACTCCCTGCACACGAACCGGGTGCCTGGGCAGTCCGTGCGTGAGCGTTCGAACGGATAACGGAATGCTGGCGGCGGCGCTCGCGCAACGCGTGCGCCGCCGCCGGTTGCGCCGCGCATCGTACCCAACTAAGCGCTGAGTCGTCACGAAGTAGTGACGCGCTTCACGATGGGGTTGTGCGCCGCCAGACTGGCGAGCGTCTGCCTGTGGTTGCGGGGTGACAGTCACTCGCGTGCTCAGCAAGTCCCGCACGCACAGCGGTGCGTAGCGGGCGCTGCCTGTGATGCCTCTACAATCACCAGGCGGACAAGTTCGCCCCACCGACCAACACGAGGAGACTATGACGATGAAATTCGGACTCATGAGCGGCGCCAGCATGCACGGCATTACCGTCGAGGACATCGTGTCCCTGGCCAAGCGCGCCGAGGGCGCCGGCTTTGATACTTTATGGATGGCTCACATCCGCTCCATCGATGCCATCGCCGCACTGGGTGTTGCCGGGCGCGAGACCCAGCGCATCGAACTCGGCACGGCGGTCACACCGACCTATCCGCGCCATCCCATGGCCATGGCCCAGCAGGCTTTGA
>JANLSI010000730.1:0-5059 GCA_031362345.1 Pseudomonadota bacterium | reverse complement strand
GCCGTCGGTGCCGGCCACTAGAATCGGATCGCGATAACCCGTGGCGCGCAGATCGAATAAGCCACCGAAGCCACCGAGGCCGCCGATCACGCCGCTGCGGCGGGTGGCACGCGCGCCGGGGGCGATGCGTCGCACCAGTTCCTCGCCCGCCTCGATGTCGACGCCCGCGGCGCGATAGGACAAGCCCGCTTGCTCGTTGTTGCTGTCAGGGGTGCTCATGGCCGCATGGTAACAGCCAGCACAAGCGCCCGGAAATTGCGCCCGCGCACAGCGATTTTGCTTCGCCTGTTACCATGGCGCGCCGCATCGAGGCGGCCCGGTAGCAGTGAGTAAGGCATGACGCTAGAGAGTCCCAAGCGGGTGAGTCGCGTGGTCGCGATCGTGCTGCTGTTCGCGCTCGCCGGCCCGCTTGCGGCGCGCGACGTTAGCGGCTTGGCCAGCGCCACCGTGTCGATAAAAGACCGCAGCCCGGCTGAGCGCGCGCGCGCCAGTGCCGTGGCCTTGTCGCAGGTGCTGATCAAGCTGACCGGCAACCGGCGCACACCCGGCGATCCCCGCGCGGCAGCCTTGCTCGGCCGCGCGTCGAGCTTGTTGCTGCAATACGCCTATGGGGCCGCGCCCGACGGCGGCCTCACCCTCAATGCGCGTTTCGATCAAACCGTGTTATCGCGCGAGCTCGAAGCGCGCGGCATCGGCACCTGGAGCAAGCAACGGCCGGACACGATGGTGTTCCTGGTTGTCGATGACGGCCAGGGTCGTCAGTTGCTCAGCGCCGTGGAGCCCGGCACGCTCGGCGCCGCCGTGCAACACAGGGCCGAGCTGCGAGCCCTGCCGGTGCTGCTGCCGCGCATGGATAGCGAGGAAGCTACGCAGCTGAACGCCGCCCAGGATAGTCAGGCCTTGTCCGACATGGCAGTGACGCTCGCAGCGCCCTACGGCGCAGCGGCGGTGCTGGTGGGGCATCTACGTAAGACCAGCGCGCAGCTGTGGGAAGTGCGTTGGCGACTCGATGTCGATGGCGAAACTCTGGAATGGCAGCAGGCAGGCGCCCTCGACGAGGCGCTGGTGGACGAGGGCGTCGACGCGCTTGGCGATGCGCTGGTCAAGCGCTATGCCCAGCCGGCCACGCTGGCCAGCAGCGAGGATGTCAGCCTCGCCGTGCAGGGCGTCAACTCGGCGGCTGACTATGGACGCCTAGCGAATTATCTCAACTCACTGGATACCATCTCCAAGCTGTTCCTGCGTAGCGTCGACAACCAGCAAGTGAGCTACGAAATCACCGCGCGCGGTGGCCGCGCGGCGCTCGCCCAGAGCATCGCCTTCGGCCGTGTGCTGGCGCCGGTGCCGTCCCGCAGCGACACCTACGAGTTACTGCCATGAACACGCCCCTCGCCGATTCGCGCCAGTGGTTTATCCTCGCCCTGGTGATCGCAGGCGGCTGGTTGTTGTACCTGCTCGCGCCGGTATTGACCCCGTTTCTGTTGAGCGCGCTGCTCGCCTATCTCGGCGACCCGCTGGTCGACAGGCTTGAGCGCAAGGGCGCCAGTCGCACCGTCGGCGTGCTGATGGTGTTCGGCATCATGATGATCGGCGGCATTGTCGCGCTCGTGATCCTGTTGCCGATGCTCAGCCATCAGACCGTTGCGTTTCTGAACAATATTCCCGAGGCGATCGACTGGCTGCAGAAGCAACTCGCGCCCCGCATCGCGGCCATCATCGGCAGCGACGTGGTCAGCATCGATATCGAAGGCTTGCGCGCCGCCATCGTCGGCCACTGGCGGCAGCTTGGTTCGGTGGCGGGGCAGGTGATGTCTTCGCTGGGCCGCTCCGGTCAGGTGCTGCTCGCTTGGCTGACTTATCTGCTGCTGATCCCGGTAGTGACGTTTTATCTGCTGCGCGACTGGGATCAGCTGGTGGCAGCCGTGCGCGCGCTGCTGCCGCAACGCGCGGCGCCGACGGTGACCAAGCTGGCCAGCGAGATAGACGCAGTGTTGGCCGAATTCCTGCGCGGCCAAGTGACCGTCATGCTGGCGCTCACCGCCATTTACACCAGCGGGCTGTGGCTGGTCGGATTAGATCTGGCCTTTGTCATCGGCATGGCAGCGGGCGTGGTCAGTTTCGTGCCCTATATGGGCGTGATCGTGGGCCTGTCGGCGGCGGTGGTGGCGGCCTTCCTGCAGTTCCACGATGTGGCCCATCTGCTGGCCGTGGCGGCGGTGTTTACTGTCGGTCAATTGCTGGAGGGCATGGTGTTGTCGCCGCTGTTGGTCGGCGATCGCATCGGCCTGCACCCGGTGGCGGTGATCTTCGCGGTGATGGCCGGCGGTCAGTTGTTCGGTTTCTTCGGTGTGCTGGTGGCGCTGCCGGTGGCGGCGGTGGTGGTAGTGCTGTTACGCCATTCCCGCGACGAATACATGAAGAGCGAACTGTACGGCCCATGAGTGCGCGCGGCGCCGAACCGCAACTGACGCTCGATCTGTTCAAGACCGCGCGGCACGATTTCGCGAGTTTTTTGCCGGGTGCGAATCACCAAGCGCTGCTGGCCGTGCAGCATTGGTCGCGCTGTGACGGCGCGCCCATCGTGCATCTGCGGGGGGCACAAGCGAGCGGCAAGAGTCATCTGCTGCAGGCCGCCATTGCTGCGGTCGCCGCCGGCGGCGCGCGCGCGATGTATGTCCCGCTGCGTGAACTCTTTTCCAACGGCGAACAATTGCTCGACGACCTCGACAGCGTCGACATGATTGCGCTGGATGACATCGATATCTGTGCCGGTCACGTCGCTTGGGAACGACGCCTGTTCAATCTCTACAACGCCATCCATGCCAGTGAGCGTCGCTTGTTGTGGTCTGCGCGTTGCGAACCGGCCTTCGCGCTGCCCGATCTCACGTCGCGCGTGAAAGCAAGTCTCATCTATGCGCTGCATGAACTGCGCGACGCGGAGAAAGCTGCGGTGCTCCGCGCACGAGCCCATGAGCGTGGTTTAGAACTGCCGGAAGCGGTGGTGGATTTCGTCATGCTGCGCGAACGGCGTGACATGACGACCTTGGTCGCGCTGCTTGATGACTTGGATGGGATTGCCTTAGCCCAGGGGCGGGCGCTGACGGTGCCGTTCGTGCGCGAGGTGCTGGCGGCGCGCAAGGGCGCGATCGGAGATTAGAACCCCCACAATGGAGCGGATTGAAAAACTCGCGGTAATGGCTCACCCCAGACGCACTGCCGTCTCAGCCAAGCGCCGGCCTAACGCCCGCGCCACGCGCTTCTCATGTTCACTTAAAGCGTTGCTGTTATCCGCGCCCGCCACATGGCTCGCGCCATAGGGCGTGCCGCCCGTTTTCGTATCGAGCAAGGCTGCTTCGCTGTAGGGCACGCCCAACACCAACATGCCGTGATGAAACAGCGGCAGCATCATCGATAACAAGGTCGATTCCTGGCCGCCGTGCATGCTGCTGGTGGAGGTGAACACCGCAGCCGGTTTGCCGATCAACGTGCCGGACAGCCACAGATCTGCGGTTTCGTCGAGGAAGGCTTTGAGCGGTGCGGCCATATTGCCGAAGCGGGTCGGTGAGCCTAAGGCCAGGCCGGCGCATTCACGCAGATCGTCCTTGCTCGCGTAAGGCGGGCCACTGGCCGGCACGGTATCGGGGCGATGGGCGAGCGGCGCGACGGTACGCATGCGCGCGGTACAGTCGGCGACGGCGATCACGCCGTGACGGATCTCGTCAGCGAGCGCCGCCGTGTGACCGTGACGGCTGTAGTAGAGGATCAGTATGTCGGCCATCGTGTGCGTACTCGAACAGTTTGTCGCTATTGCCGGGTGGCCGGCCCAGCACCGCGCCGCGACCCGCGCAGCATTGTAGGCAGGTCGGCGCAGGACGTGCGCGCCGGGTCACGCCGGGTTACGAAGGGCTGTCGCTATAATCGCGCCACGGTCATTGTGCGTGGCTGGTATCAGGAGCGGCAACGATGGGCAGAGACGTAATACGCGATGGCCAGCGTGACCGGGCGCCGCGCGTGACGAGCGCCGCGGCAGATTTCATGATTTCGGTCACGCGGCGTGCACGCTGGTTGTGGCTGTTTCTCGCTTACCTGTGGCAGCGCTTCGAATCCGATCAATGCATGCGCGCGGCGGCGGCGCTGGCCTATACCTCGCTGCTGGCCCTGGTACCGCTCTTCACCGTGCTGTTCGTCAGCCTGTCGGCCTTTCCCGCATTCCAAGATTGGCGCGAAGCCATTGAGAGTTTCATCTTCCGTAATTTCGTGCCGGCGCTGGGCGAGCAGGTGCGCGCCTATCTGGTCGAATTCAGTGCTAAAGCTCGCGGTCTGCAGGCGGTCGGTGTAACGGTGCTGCTGTTAACCGTGCTCGCCATGCTGTCGACCATAGAATCGACCTTCAATGTGATCTGGGGTGTGCGCCGGCGCCGGCCTTTCATGGTGCGCTTGCTGGTCTATTGGTCGGTACTGACCTTGGGCCCGGTGCTGATCGGCACCGGCATGGTGCTGACCTCCTATGTGATTGCACTGCCGCTGCTGGCCGGACAGTTGCTCGATGTGAGCATCGAACTCATCGCTTTGCTGCCGCTCACGGCGACCACGCTGGCCTTCGTGCTGTTCTTCAAATTGATCCCCTACCGGCCGGTGCCGATTCGCCATGCCTTGATCGGTGGCGTAGTGGCGAGCGTACTGTTTGAGCTAGCCAAGCACGCTTTCGCACTGTTCGTTACGCGCTTCCCCTCCCAGGAAGCGATTTACGGCGCCTTCGCGACCGTGCCGATTTTTCTGACCTGGATCTATCTGTCCTGGGTGATCGTGCTGCTCGGCGCGGAAATCACCCAATGTCTCAGCACCTTCCGTCTGCCGCGTCCGCGCCAGCACGCAGTGCTGGCGGCCGACGATCCGCTCTATTGCACCTATCGTGTGCTACTGCGCCTGCACGAGGCGCAGGGTCGCGGCGCGAGTCTGTCGGACCGGGGTCTGCTGCGGCTCGAAGTGGATTTCGGTTATGCCGCGATCAACGCTGCGCTGGAGACGCTCGATGGCGCCGGCTGGGTAAGTCGCGATG
>JANLSI010000702.1:0-4152 GCA_031362345.1 Pseudomonadota bacterium | reverse complement strand
TCAGCGACCCACGTGGTCGCGAGTTTGTCGACGTCGATGAAGATATACAGGTCAAGGACATCGAGGACGCAGTGGCGGCCGGCTATGCCGATATCAACCTGGTAAAACGCTACTCAACGGCAGTGATGGGCCCTTCCCAAGGCCGCTATTCGGCGGCCAACATCCTGCGCATCGCCTTGCGCGCGCAAGGCGCGACGCTAGCCGGCGCGCGTCTCACAACCCAGCGTCCGCCGATCCTGCCGGAGCCCATCGCCCATCTCGCCGGCCGCGATCGTCAGCCGCTGCGCCGCACCCCCATGCATGACTGGCACCTCGCCCATGGCGCGCACATAATGCCGGCCGGCAGCTGGCATCGACCGGCCTATTACGGCGCCCTGTCCAGCGTCGCGGCGGCGGCACGGGAAGCGGCGGCGATACATCAGCGCGTCGGTCTGATCGATGTCTCGACCTTAGGCAAGATCGAGATCCGCGGGCCCGACGCCGCCGAGTTCATCGAGCGCATCTATACCTTCCGCTACAAGCAACAAGCGCTCGGCCGCTTGCGCTATGTATTGATGACCGATGAAGCCGGCATCATCGGCGATGACGGCATTGCGGCGCGCTTCGCCGAGGACTTCTTCTACGTCACCGCCACCACCACCGGCGTCGATGTCGTTTATCGTCACATGCTGCGCTGGCAGGCCCAGTGGCAGCTGGCGGTCGATATCATTCACGTCACCAGTGCCTGGTGCGCGATCAATGTCGCCGGTCCGGCGTCGCGCGAACTGCTCACGCCCTTGGTCTGCGATGTCGATCTATCGGCAACGGCCTTTGGCTTTTCTGAATGCCGCACGGGCTCGATCAGCGGCATACCAGCGCGTTTCATGCGGGTTGGCTTTGTCGGTGAACTGGGCTGGGAAGTACATGTGCCGGCCCATTACGGCGACGCCCTGTGGCGCAGCCTGATGAGCGCCGGCGAGCCGCTTGGCGTGGCGCCGGTCGGCATCGAAGCACAACGCCTGCTGCGACTTGAGAAAGGCCACATCATCGTCAGCCAAGACAGCGACGGGCTGAGCTATCCGCAGGAAGTCGACATGGAGTGGGCGGTGGCGAGCGAGAAACCTTTCTTCATCGGCCAACGCGCCATCGCCGCCTTAACCCGGCGCGGCCTCACACGGCGCCTGGTCGGCTTTCGCCTGCCCGCCGGCTCGCCGCTGCCAGAGGAATGCAATCTCACCCTGCGCAACAACGAAATCGTTGGGCGCGTGACCTCGGTTGCCTATTCCGAGGCAGTCGGTCACATCATTGGCCTCGCCTATGTCGCGCCCGACATGGCAGACCTGGGGGCGCGCTTCGAGATCAAACTTGCGGGGACGGGTGGCCGGCTCAGCGCCGAAGTCGTGAAGAGTCCCTTCTATGACCCTGATAACGCCCGCCAGAAACTGTGAGCACCGCGCGGCGCGGACCGCTCTTCGAGCGCCTCGCACCCCTCACCAGCGTATGGCAGGAAGTGAATGACTATCGGGTCAGCGCTCGACTGCACACGCGCCTTGCTGAGCGCACACCCTGGCTCTGTGATCACACCCATCTCGCCCGCATCGGTTTCAAGGGCCGCAGGGCGGCGGCGTGGTTGCAAGCCCAGGGCGTGGCCTTGCCCGCCGCGCCCAACCATTGGCTGCGCGATGCCAGTGGCGCCACTGTCGCGCGACTGGGGGCCGAGGATTTTCTGATCACTGACGAACACGATACGACCTCAGGCCTGCCGCAAAGCCTGGCCGAACGCTGGCATGCAGCCAGCGCACCGGGCGGCTATCCCGTGCCTCGCCAGCATGGTTTGGCGGCCTTCGCCCTCGGCGGCGAGGGCGCCAGCGAATTGCTCGCACGTCTGTGCGCCGTCGATCTTCGACCACGTGTGTTTGCCATCGATGCCATCGCCCAGACTCAGGTCGCACTGAGCTCGGCCGTGATCATGCGCAGCACTGCCGGCGCGGCGGCCAGCTATCGGCTGTTCGTGGATACCTCGCTTGCACTGTATCTGTGGGACATCCTCAACGACGTGGCCGTGACACTGGGCGGCGGCGCACTAGGTGTCGCGCAACAGCCCGGCGTCTGAGCGCAATACCTGTTCGGACATCAATCCCCACTCGGGTTTTTTCCAGCGTCAGGAAGTAGCATAGGCCGCGCGTCGCGAACCGACCCGCGACCGCTTGGCCCGTGATTCCATGCCCAGGAGATTCCCATGACCAGCAAACTTCCATCGCAACAGCGCCGCGGCTTTCTTGGTCGTGTCGCGGCCGCCACCGCCGCCGCCCTCAGCACGGCTGCCATCGTGCCCGCCGCGCAGGCCGCCGATGCACCTGCCGCCGCCAGCGCGACGGAATTCGAACGCTGGCTTGACACCATTCCCGGCAAACACCGCCAGGTCTACGATTTGCCTGAGTCCAACGGCGGCATGGGCTTGATGTGGTCCCATGTGTTTCTCATGACTGGCGCCCAGGGTTATGGGTTGCCGGAATCGGAATTCGGTGTGGTCGTGGTGTTGCGCCATGCAGCGATGCCGCTGGCACTGGGCGACGCGGTATGGGCGAAGTACAAGTTCGGTGCGTTCTACAAGATAGATGACCCGCAGACCAAGGCGCCGGCCACGCGCAATCCGTTTGCCAATCTCAAGCCCGGCGATCTGCCACTGCCCGAAGCCGCCCTCGAGAAACTGATCGCGCGCGGCGTCAAGGTCGCGACTTGCGGCATGGCCATCCATCACTACAGCATGGCGTTCGCCAAGCAGACCGGTGGTGATGCTGAGGCTATCAAGAAAGAATGGTTGGCGGCGGTGCTGCCCGGCATCTTCGTCGCGCAGTCGGGCGTGCTGGCGGTGCACGGCGCGCAGTCGCGAGGCTGCACCTACTGCTTCGCCGGCTGAGGAAGACGCCATGGGCGACAGCCTAGGCCGCTGCTTGGCGTCGTCGCTACGCGGACGTCCATGGACCCTCGTTCTACTACTGATCTGCCTCTCGACGGCGAGCGGCGCCAGCGCCGCTGACCGTGCGGTGACGGCTAAGCCCGATTACCCGGGTTGGCGTGATGCGCCCTTGCCCGATGGACCGGTGGGTGCGGCCATCGCCCAGGGCCGTCGCATTCTCAGCAATGCGCCGAAATACGCTGCGGCCTACAGCGGTAATGCGCTGACTTGCACCAACTGCCATCTCGACGGCGGACGCACACCGGCGGCGGCGCCGTGGGTAGGGATCTGGGGCGTCTTCCCCGAGTACCGCGCGCGCAGTGCGCGGGTCAACACCCTCGCCGATCGCGTCAACGACTGCTTCGAGCGCTCTCTGAACGGCAAGCGTCTGCCCGGCGACGCGCCGGAAATGATCGCTATCCTGAGCTATATGCAATGGCTGTCGCGCGAAGTGCCGACCGCCCACAGCGTGGCCGGCCGCGGCTTCCTGCGTTTCGAAAGTGCGCAACCAGCCAGCGCCGAGCGTGGTGCGCCGCTCTACGGCGAACGCTGCGCGAGTTGCCATGGCCACAACGGCGCCGGCCGTGGCAGCAATGGCAATGCCGATTTCGTGCCGCCGCTGTGGGGCCCCGAGGCCTTCAACATCGGTGCCGGCATGGCGCGCCTCAACAATGCTGCGGCCTTCATTAAGGCCAATATGCCGCTGGGCATGGGCGGCACGCTGGACGATCAGAGCGCCTATGACATCGCCGCCTATGTCATCAAGCAACCGCGTCCCGATTTTGCGCGCAAGCATGAAGACTGGCCGCAGGGCGGCAAGCCGCCGGACGCGCGCTATTGATCACCGCCCCCTGCCGATAGCTCGTAGTACTGGTAGCCGCCATCCAGTCGGGCTGCCATCGCGTCCAGGTTGTGGCGATAGGCTGCCATCACCCGAGGCACCGTCACATCGCGCGCGATATCCGGTGCCATTTCGACCAATAGGGGAACAAGGGGTCAGAGCTTGCCTTTTGCTTTGCCACGCAAGGCCGCGCGGCGGTCACGGCCTACCGCGCGTTCATTGCGGCAGGCAAGGATCAACCCTCTCCATGGACGAATTGTTCGCTGCCGAGATAGATCTCATTGCGCAGCGCTGACCACGGAGAGGGTTGAACCTTGCCTGCCGCAATGAACGCGCGGTAGGCCGTGACCGCGGTGCTTCGCTGCGTAGCAAA
>JANLSI010000669.1:0-17477 GCA_031362345.1 Pseudomonadota bacterium | reverse complement strand
CCGACGAGATGCAGCCCGCTGCGCTGACGGCGGTCTGGGAGAGCTTGTCGGCACGCAGCACCGCGACCGCGCAGTCGCGCTCCAGCACATTGGCCTCGTCGTAACTCATCACGCGATCACGACGCAAGGCCGGCATCAGTTGCAGTATGCCGGTCATGTCATGGCGTCGTTCGAGCAGACGCAGGCGCAGGCGTAGTAGCGGTGGGCTCGACACCTGGCTATGGGTCAGCTCGTCGATCAGCGTGGCCGCTTCGTCGACATGATCCTGATCGAGCAACCACGTGGCGCGTTGCAATTCGAGCGTGGGCGCGGCCTCGGGTTTCAGATCGCGAGCCAGGCGCAAATAGTTGTCGCGGCGGCCGTTGGCATGCATGGCCTGCGCGGCCTCGGCAGCGGCCAGGTAATGCACTTCAGGCTGCGCATTGTCAGCGGCGCCGAGACTGAACAAACGTTCAGCGCGTGCATGGTCGCCGGCGGCGCGCGCCAATAAACCATCGGCCAGCGAGCGATAGGCGCGGCGCCGACGATAATCACCCGACCAGCGCCCGAAACGCCCGCGCAGCGCGAATAGATGGGCGAGCAGGCGCATGCCGATATAGAACGCAAGTAGCGCAGCCAGTAATACGATGACGAAAAAGGCGAAGGTCGACCGCATTACCTTGCCGCCGATGCCAATGACGATGAAACCGGGATCCACCGCGATGAAATGGCCGACCGCCACCGCCACCACCAGGGCCAGGAGCGCGACCAGGAGTATGCGCACTATCACAGCGGCGGTGGCGCTTGGGGTGCATCGAGCGCCTCGCGGGCGACGCGTACCGCGTCAAGACTGGCGCTGATATTAGGCAGCGTCGGTGCGAGCTCGACGCCGCGCACTTCCGCCAGCATGTCGGCCAATGACTTCACGGCGGCATCTTGCGGGTCGAAATAATGCGCCAGCGCGTCCTGCACGATTTCAACCGCGACGCGGAAGTTAGCCGTGTCACGCTGCAGGATCGCGAGCCGCGCACTGGACAGCTCAAGCTTTAGATTCTGTTCGAGGAAATAACGCAGCTTCGGATCAAACAGCACACTGTCCGGCAGTTCGCCCTCCTTGATCTCGACCAGGCTGATGAGCGAGTCCCACATTGCGCGTAGTACGCCGCGCCAGTTGTCGGGTGCGACCGACACTTGGCGAGCGTGGCGTAACGAAGTGTCGACCTCGGCAATCGGTTTGGTCTGCAGGATATCGACCTTGCGGATGTGGGCGGCAAACTTCAGCGAGAGCCCTTCGATATCGGGCACGGCGACCGCCGCGAGCGCCTGCAGATCACCCGCCAGCATTTCGCGCAGCGCACCGACGGCAGGATGATCGATGGCGCGCAGGCGCTGGTCGGCGGCCAGCAACGCGGCGCGCGCGCTCGCCACATCGTGTTCCAGGGCGAGGCGCTGGCTGGCCGCCAGAATCAAGTATTCGCATTCCGCCAGCACCCAGTCGAGGGACTTATCGCCGCCTTGCGCCGCCAGGGCGTGCAGGGAGCGTGCGAGTTCTGTGGTGGTCTGGTGCAGCTCGTCGACACGGCTCGCGGCCGTGGTTTGCGCGCTTTCGAGTTTCTGCAGGCGTTGATCGGCAGCGGCCAGACGCCGCTCTAACGCCGCGCGCTCGGCGCTGAGCTCATCGAGTCGCGCGCGCAATGCCGCCGCGTCTGGTGCGGCCACGAAGCGCGTCCAGTAATAACCGGCGGTGGCCACGGCCAGGGTTAACACCAAGGCCAGCAGGGCGAGCAGGCCACCACGCCGCGACTGCCCCCGCAGCGGCGCTAAAGCTGCCGGCTGCTCGCTTGCGCTCATGCTTCTTCGTTGGTCCAGTGGATGAGTCGTTTCAGGATACTGTCGTCGGAAGGATTTTCGACCACCAGCGGACGGTGGGTGAAGCCGCGTGCTGCGACTTCCTGGCCGACCCGCGTACCGACCACCAGCATCTGCATGTCGAACAATTGATCGATGCCCTCCTCTTCAATCTTCTCGACCAGGTTGTCGAGCACCTCAATACTGGTCGCAAGGCCGATGTCGGGCACTTTCACCGCGTTCTTCTTGAGCGCGCCGCCCAGCACCAGGGCCGGTTTGCTGCGCTCATAACACTCGCAATACAGCACCTCGGCGTCGCGGCGCGCGAGCGTCTTGGCCAAATATTCGCGACCGCCGACGCCGCGAAAGATGACGATACGTTTGTGTTTTATCTTGGCTTCCGAGAGACCATCCAAGCGCAGCAGACCTTCGGAGCTGAACTCGCTGGCAGGTGTGATGATGTGCTTCACGCCGAGTGCTTTGAGGCAAGTCGCGGTGCCCAGTCCTACTGCGAAAACTGGCATGCCAGCCAGCGACCGACCTTCTTCTTTGATCAAGGCCACGCCGAATTCGGCGGCGTTGCGACTGACGAAGATCACGAAGTCGAGGTTAGGGAGATCGCGCGCCACCGCACCCGCCGCGGAGCCGTCGTGCAAACCCTTGATCACGATCATCGGCGCGCGAATGGCGGTGCCGCCAGCGCTCTCAATGGCGCACGCGAGGCTCTCAGCCTGGGCGGCCGGACGCGTCACCAGCACCGAGACTCCGTCCAATGCGCCGAGGCTTGTTTGCATCTGGCTTCTACTTCTGTTGGTGTAACTGGCGCAGGATGCGATCGGCTCCCGCCGCCAGCAAGGCCTGGCCCAGTGCATCACCTATGCGCTCGGCATCGGCGGCCGGACCGCTGGCAGTTTGCCGCACGATATCGTCGCCGTCGACTGCGGCGACCAGACCCTGCAGGTGCAGGCGTGCGCCATCGATTTGTGCATAACCGGCCACCGGCACCGTACAGCTGCCGCCCAGGCGTGCGTTCATGGCGCGCTCGGCGCGCACGCACTGCGCAGTGAGCTCGTCGTGCAGGGGTGCTATCAGTCGTTCGATCTCGCTATCGCCACGCCGGCATTCGATGCCGATCGCACCCTGCCCGACCGCCGGCAGCATACTCTCGGCGCTCAGAGCACACGCGCCTTGAGTAAACAGACCGAGGCGCTTCAAGCCGGCGGCGGCCAGCACGATGGCAACGTAGTCGCCGCGTTCGAGACTAGCGAGGCGGGTCGGCACGTTGCCACGCAAATCGAGCAGTTCCAGATCAGGTCGCAGAGCCAGCAACTGACTGCGCCGGCGCAAACTCGAAGTGCCGACCTTGGCAGCGTGCGGCAGTTGCGCGAGTGCCTTACCGGTTTTGCTCACGAGTACATCGCGCGCGTCTTCTCGCACCAGGATGACGGCGATGTGTAATTCCTCGGGCAACTCCCACGGTACGTCCTTCATGGAATGCACCGCGATGTCGGCGCGCCCTTCCAACATCGCGACCTCGAGTTCTTTGATGAAGAGACCCTTGCCGCCGATCGCTGCGAGTGGCCGATCGAGAATGCGATCGCCGCTGGTCGTGATCGGCAGCAATTGTGTGGAGATGCCGGGCCAGGCTGCCTCGATCTGCACGGCGACGTGCCGACTTTGCCATAAGGCCAATTCGCTCGCGCGTGTCGCGATACGTATAGGGTCGCGACCGGGACGCGGGCGGGCAGTGCTGGAGGTGGTCACGGTTGGACTCAGTAGTGTGCGAATGGCGGCAATCCTAACCAGCGAATCGACGAAAAACTACTGCGCCCGTCAGCGCCTATTGGTGTGACGCGCAATGCATCCGATAGCGAACTCGGCGCCGGCGGTCGGCCCGCAGGGTTGTGCTAAGGTGTGGCCGGTCAATTCAAGCTCAGAGGGTGCCCGCATGTCCCGCCGTCTCGGCGTCATCATGGATCCGATCGATGGGATCAAACCCAAGAAAGACACCACACTCGCACTGCTGCTCGCCGCTGCCCGCCATGGTTTCGAACTTCATTACATGGAGATGTCAGCCTTAAGTCTGCGCGACGGCCGCGTCTGCGCGCGCACGCGGCCGCTGACTGTGCACAATGCGCTCGACCACTGGTTCGACTTCGAGGGCCCGCAACTCACCACCGCCGAGCCGCTGGCGAACTTCGACTGCGTGCTGATGCGCAAAGACCCGCCCTTCGACATGGAGTATGTCTTTGCCACCTATATGCTCGAACGCGCCCAGGCCGAGGGCACACTGGTCGTAAACGATCCGCGTTCCATCCGCGACGCCAGCGAGAAGCTCTTCACCGCCTGGTTCGCCGATGTCTGCCCGCCGACCTTGGTCATGCGCAATATGGACGAACTGCGTGCCTTTCAGCGCGAACACCGCGACATCGTCGTCAAGCCGCTGGACGGCATGGGCGGCGCCTCGGTATTCCGCGTGCGGCCCGATGACGGCAATGCCAGCGTGATCTTCGAAACTATCACCGCGCTCGAACAACGTTACTGCATGGCACAGCGCTATCTGCCCGCCATACTCGAAGGCGACAAGCGCATCCTGGTGGTCGATGGCGAACCCGTGCCCTACGCGCTGGCGCGTATCCCCGCGAGCGGCGAGCTACGCGGTAATCTCGCCGCCGGCGGCCGTGGCGTGCCGCAACCCTTGAGCGCATCGGACCGCGCGATCGCCGAGCGCGTTGCACCGGAATTAAAGAAACGCGGGCTGATCTTCGTTGGCCTCGATGTGATCGGCGATCGCCTGACGGAAATCAATGTCACCAGCCCGACCTGCGCCCGCGAGATCGAGGCGCAGTACGACATCGACATCGGCGGGCTGCTGATGCAGGCCATCGAGAAGCGGCTGACTGCCCGCGCCTGAGGCCGCCCACGCGAGGCACTGCCAACGAGCGGATCAGGTGACATGAGCGAGGCGCTAGTCGAGCCCCAGGCCCACGCCGACCAGCGCTTGGCGCTGACCATAGTCATCGCCATGGCCGTGCATGCGCTGGTGGTGTTGGGCGTGCGCCTGCCGGCCGAGGCGCCGATCAAATCGCGCTTCGCGGCCATGGAAGTAGTGCTGATGCCGACGCCCTCGGCACGGGCGGACGCGGCGGCTACGGCAAGGGATGCCATCCCGCTCCTAGCAACCGACCCCAGCGTCGAAGCGCCGACCCTGCCCGTGCCGCCGGTGGCGAGACCACCAGTAAAAGCCGCGCCCCTCGTCAAGCCAGCGCCTGTCAAACAGGCCGTGGCAAACGAGACACCACGCCCGACAACAGCGCCGCCCGCGGCGACGCAAGCGGCCCCGTTACCGACCGCCACACAATTGTACGAACGCTCGATGGCGATCGCGGCGACCGGCGCCGGCCTCATCGAAGACAAAACCCTGAGCGGACAATCGCTCGCCGAGCGCACGCTCTATATCCAGAACAACACACGAGACTTTACCCAGGCCACTTATAGAGATGACCTGGTGCGCAAAGCCCGCGCCTTCGGCCAATTATTTCAACGCGCCGTACCCGCGGGACGCCTGGTAATGGATGTGGCCATCGGCCCCGATGGCAGTTTGCTCAGCGCGAGCATCACCAAGTCATCGGGCATCGCGGCCACCGATGCGGAAGCGATCCGCATTCTGCAACAGGCTGCGCCCTTCGCGCCGATGCCGCCCGCACTGGCCAAGAAATACGAAGTGCTGCACATCGAACTGCCGTGGAACTTCACCCAGGACGCGGGCTTTTCCCATGATCAGTAGTGCGCGCGCCATGCGCCAGGCAACACGCAGGGCCGACGTCAGCTCGGACGACCGTCTCGCACTCACGGTGGTCGTGGCCATCGTGTTACACGCGATGGTGCTGCTGGGCGTGAGCTTCGCGCCCGAGCCAGGCCCACCCTCGCGTTTCGAGTCCATGGAAGTCATCCTGGTCGCGGAGCGCTCGACCCAAGCCGCCAAGGACGCCCAGCTGCTCGCCCAGACCAATCTCGAAGGCGGCGGTGACACCGACGATGAGGTGCGCCCCAGCGCGCCGGTCAAGGCGCCCCTACCCGCGCCCACTGCGGCGATTGCCAGCACGCCGCCACCCCTGACCCGCACTCAGCCCTCGCCGCCCGTCGAACAGTCGGCGCCGGTGCCCAACCGCCACGGTCACGCCGTGGTAAAAGATCAGCTTGCGCGCATCGCCGACCACGGCGAACTGCCGCTGCCGGCGCGCAGCCGCACGCGCCCGATCCAAGTCAGACCTGAGGCCCCGCCCGAGCCGCAACCCGATCCCCAGCCAGCCCAAGACAGCGAAGCGCTGCCGCTAGGCGCGCAGCAACTGCTGCATTCCTTTGCGATTGCGAACCTCTCGGCCGAGATCCAGGAAAAGCTTGAGAGCCGCGCCAAGCGGCCACGCCGCAAGTACGTCTCGGCCACCACTAAGGAATACCGCTACGCGGCTTACATGGAAGCGTGGCGCGCCAAGGTCGAACGCATCGGCAATATCAATTACCCCGAAGAGGCACGCAGGCGCGGTATCCATGGCGCGGTAATGCTGGATGTCGCGCTGAATCGTGACGGCAGCGTGGCCGCCATCAGCGTGCGGCGTTCGTCCGGCGTGACGGTGCTGGACGACGCCGCCATCCGCAGCGTACAACTCGCTGCGCCCTATGATCCGCTGCCGCCGGAGATCCGTAACGAGGTAGACGTACTGCACGTCACGCGTACTTGGAAGTTCGGCAAGAACGCCGATATCTCGATCACCCCTTAGGCCGCGCCGAAGTACAGCGTTGGCCGGCTTGTCAGCGCGGGTCACGGCGGGAATACTGGAAGCCATGCAAAGCTTCAATCTCACCAATCATTTCCTGATCGCCATGCCGCAACTCGACGATCCGAATTTTGCGCGTTCGGTGACCTATATCTGCGTGCATAACGAAGACGGCGCGATGGGCATCGTGGTCAATCGCCCGCTCGATATGGCGCTGGGCGAAGTGCTGAGCCAGATAGACGTGACGGCCGGTATCGCCGCGATTGCCGCGCGACAGGTCTATCTCGGCGGGCCCGTGCATACTGACCGCGGCTTCGTGCTGCATCGACCGCCGCAAGCCTGGCAGTCCAGCATCACAGTCACACCGGAGGTGGCGCTGTGCACCTCGCGCGACATTCTGGAGGCGATCGCGCGCGGCGAAGGCCCGCGCGATGCGCTGGTGGCACTCGGCTATGCGGGCTGGAGCGCGGGCCAACTCGAAGCCGAAATCGCGCAGAACGCCTGGCTGTCGGGCCCGGCCGATCTCGACATCGTGTTCAAGGCCCCGGCCGAACAACGCTGGCAGCGGGCGGCCGCCCTGCTCGGCATCGATCTTCATTCCATCTCCCACGACGTCGGCCACGCTTGAACCCCCAGACCGTGATGGGCTTCGACTACGGCGCACGCCGCATTGGCGTGGCCGTTGGCCAGACCGTCACCCGCACCGCCCAGGCGCTGGTTACCCTGCACGTGCGCAATGGCCAGATAGATTGGCCGGCTATCGCACACCTGATCGCCGCATGGCAACCCAGCCAGTTGGTCGTCGGCCTGGCCACCTGCGATGACGGTCAGGCCCATGCGAATGCCGCGCCCATCGCGCGCTTCGCGCGGCGTCTCAACGGTCGCTTCCAGCTGCCAGTCACGTTTGTCGATGAACGTTTGTCGTCGTATGCTGCGGCCGAGGACCCGGCCGCTAGGCGTATTGGGCTCGACGCAGTGGCGGCGCGTCTCATCCTCGAAACATGGCTGGCCGGGTGCTGACGAGCGCCGCAGGGTGGGGCGGGCGCGGCCCGCGGGCGCATTCCATACAGTCCTCACGCAATCCGACTCGGCGGCGCCGGCCGCGATGCTAACTGCTATGCACGAACTCGAACAACTCGACGTCGACGCCTTGATCGCCGACATCGCCGCGCGCCTCAAGAAGCGCATCCAGGAGCAGGACCTGGACAAGCCGGTCCTGGTCGGCATCCGCACCGGCGGTGTGTGGCTAGCGCAACGATTGCAGAAGAAACTCAAGCTGCCGGGGCCGATCGGCGAACTCAATATCGCCTTCTATCGCGACGACTTCAGTCGTATCGGCATGCACCCGACCGTCGCGCCCTCGCAGCTACCCTTCGACGTCAACGATCGCCACCTGCTGCTGGTCGACGACATCCTCTACACCGGCCGCACCATCCGCGCGGCGATGAATGAGATCTTCGACTACGGACGGCCGCGTTCGATCAACCTGGTCGTGCTCATCGATCGCGGCGGGCGCGAACTGCCCATCGACGCCAACGTCTACGGCGCGCGCACCACTCTCGCGACCGGGCAGCATGTTAAACTGCTCGGACCCGATCCTCTGCGACTCGAAATGGGCGCGACCAAGTCATGACCAGCGAAGGCTGCCGCCTGCCCAGCCCACACCTGAGCGATAAGACCCGCGACCACGCCGGCGTCATTCGGCACTGATGGCGAACGACAACATTCAACTCGATAGTCAAGGGCGCTTGAAGCACTTTCTGACCATTGAGCACCTGCCCAAGAGCCTACTCACTGCCATCCTCGATAACGCCGAACGCTTCACCGTGGTAGGCGACCGGGCGGTGAAGAAAGTACCGCTGTTGCGCGGCAAAACCGTCGTTAATCTGTTCTTCGAGCCCAGCACCCGCACGCGCACGACGTTCGAACTCGCCGCCAAACGTCTGTCCGCCGATGTCATGAATCTCAACGTCGAGGCCAGCGCAGCCAAGAAGGGCGAGTCGCTGGCCGATACCCTGCGCACCCTCGAAGCGATGCAAACCGATATGTTCATCGTGCGTCATCATGAGAGTGGCGCGCCGGAATTCATCGCTCGCCAGGTCGGGCCTGAAGTCAGCGTGATCAATGCCGGTGACGGCCGCCATGCGCACCCGACCCAGGCCATGCTCGACATGTTCACCATCCGCCGCTACAAGCACGACTTCACCAAACTCAAGGTCGCGATCGTCGGCGATGTCGCCCATTCGCGCGTCGCGCGTTCGGAAATCCATGCCCTGACCACGCTCGGTGTGCCGGAAATCCGCGTGGTGGGGCCCAAAACCCTGCTGCCGCGTGGCATCGAGGCGCTCGGCGTCGAGGTCCATCATTCACTCGATAGCGGTCTCGACGGTGTCGACGTCGTCGTGATGCTGCGCTTACAACAGGAACGCATGCAAAGCGCGCTGTTGCCCAGCGGTCACGAATACTTTCACACCTTCGGGCTCACACCCGCGCGGCTCAAGCGTGCCAAGCCCGATGCCATCGTCATGCATCCCGGCCCCATCAACCGCGGTGTCGAAATCGATTCGGCGGTGGCCGACGGCAAACAATCGGTGATTCTGCAGCAGGTCACCCATGGCATCGCGGTACGCATGGCTGTGATGTCGATGGCGATGGGCACGGCGGCCCAGGCATCATGAACGTCCCATCATGAAGATTTCCATCACCGGCGGTCGCGTCATCGACCCGCTCAGCAAGCGCGACGAAGTGGTCGATGTGTTCGTCGACGGTGACACCATCGTCGGTCTGGGTCGCACACCGGCGGGCTTCAAACCGGCACGCGTGATCGATGCACGCGGTGCGATTGTGTGTCCGGGCTTCACCGAGGTCGGCGCGCGCCTGCGCGAACCGGGGGCCGAGCATAAGGCGACCATCGCCAGCGAACTCGAAGCGGCCGCGGCCAGCGGCTTTACCACGGTGTGCTGCATGCCCGACACCAACCCGGCGATCGACACACCGGCCGTGGTAGAACTGGTCAACCAACGCGCGCGCGGTGTGCGCGGCGCGCGCGTGCGTTGTATCGGCGCCTTGACCCAGGAGCTCGGCGGTTCGGTGCTGGCCGAGATGGCCGCGCTGAAAGAGATTGGTTGTGTGGGAGTGGCAAATGCCGGCCATGCGATCCGCGACAGCAATGTATTGAAGAATGCGCTGGCCTACGCGGCGACGCTCGATCTGACGGTATTTCTCGACGCTGAAGACCCGTGGCTGGCGGCGCAGGGCTGCATGCACGAAGGCGCGGTCAGTACCCGTCTGGGGCTGGCGGGTATTCCCGCTGCGGCCGAATTGATCGGTCTCGGTCGTGACCTCGTGCTGCTCGAAGACAGCGGCGCGCGCGCGCATTTCCGCACCCTGACCTGTGGCCGCTCGATCAAATACGTGAACAACGCGCGCAAGGCCGGCCTGGACGTCAGCGCCAGCGTCGGCATCGCACACCTGACCCTCAGCGACGAAGACATCGCGCGCTTCGACGGTCACTTTCATGTGCGCCCGCCGCTGCGCACGCGTCGCGATCGCACACGTCTCATCCGCGGCTTGGCCGAGGGCCAAGTGGAAGTACTGACTACCCATCACGAGCCCCATGATGCCGACGCCAAGGCCGGCCCCTTCGGCGCCACAGCGGCGGGCATCTCCGGCCTCGACAGCTTTCTGCCCTTGATGCTGAGCCTAGTCGATGCCGGCACGCTGGATCTCATGCGCGCCATCGACGCCGCTGCGGTGCAACCAGCGCGCGTGATTGGCAATGCGCCAGCCCGCTTGGCTGCCGATGAGGTAGCGGATATCTGTGTTTTTAATCCCAGCGAGACCTGGCAGCTCAGCGCTGACACTATGCTCAGTCGCGGCAAGAACACACCCTTGCTCGGTCGCACCCTGCGTGGCCGCGTGCTCGCCACCCTGGTCGGCGGCCGCATCGTGTTCGAACGAAAAATCTGACGTGAGCGACGACGCCACCGAGCACGCCCATCGCGGCACCATCCAACTGGCCGATGCCACCATCCTCGCGGTCGAACACTTCGACGGTGCGCAGCATTACCTGCGACTGGCATGCCCCGACCTTGCCGCGCGCTGTCGGCCGGGTAGCTTCGTGCACCTGCGCTGCGACACCGAACTGCCAATGCGCCGCCCGATGTCGGTGATGCGCGCGTCGGCGCGAGATGGCTGGCTCGATGTGCTGTACAAGGCTCACGGCTATGGCAGCGGCTTGCTCGCGTCGCGTGTGGTGGGAGAGACCCTGAGCGTGCTCGGTCCCATCGGTCAGCCCTTCAAACTCGACGGCTATCGCGCGCGACCGCTCTTGATCGGGGGGGGTGTGGGTATTCCTCCCATGCTGTTTCTGGCCGAGCACCTGCGTGCGTCGAGCGCAGCAACGCAGCCGCTGGTGCTGATGGGCTCGGAAGTACCGTTTCCTTTTCGTGCCCGACCTTCGACGCTGATGGTGCCGGGCGTACCGCCCGCTGTGATCGCGGCCATGCCGCTGCTTGAGGACTGGCATATCGCTTCGCGCCTCGCCAGCCTCGCCGGCTTCCCCGGCTGCTATGAAGGCTATGTGACCGATCTCGCGCGGCAGTGGATCACGTCCAGCGGCGTACTGCGCGACGACATCGAGATCTTTGCCTGTGGCCCAACGCCCATGCTGCGCGCGGTGGCGAAACTCGCCGCCGAATTCGAACTGCCCTGTCAGATCTCGCTCGAGGAATACATGGCCTGCGCGGTCGGCGGCTGCGCCGGCTGCACGGTCAAGGTAGAGACCGCCAACGGACCTGCGATGAAGCGAGTGTGCGTGGACGGGCCGGTGTTCGAAGCGCACACGGTGGTGTTCAGCGAGTGAGGTCGCGCTCAGTCGTGCCCCGGCTCGCGCAAGCCTTTTGCCACCAGTGCCTGCACAATCTGCTCGCGCTCGAAGCCGAGGACGGTCTCCGCACCGAGCGTCAAGATCGGTATCACTTTCACCGGCTGCATGGCGAAACGCCGTCTACCTTCCGCATCGGTCTCGATGTCGTACTCACAGTGTTTGATGTTTTCGCCTTGCAGAAAGCGCCGCGCGGCACGGCAATTGCCGCACCATGAAGCGCTCAACATCACCACTGTATCGGCATCGGGCCGGTACGCACGGTCGCAAACCACGGCCGGCTGTGAGCGATTGCTCACCATCATCGTCATCGCCCAGGCGCCAATCACCAGCACCAACACATAGATCGGCACAGGCGACCGGCGCGTGGTGAGCGAGGCATCCTGCTCAGTCACCGTAGTGCCACTCGAAGCGCTGCAGATCGATACGGCCCAGCGCATCGAACTCGATGCCCTCCAAGGCCAGCCGATCGTATTGCTCATTGGACCAGTCGCGCCCGCCGCGCGGACTGATAGTCCCTTTGACGTTTACCACTCGATGCCAGGGCACGTCTGCACCCTCGCGAAGCGCTGCGAGCGCGTAGCCAACCTGACGTGCGCCGCTCGGGCCTTCGATGTGGGCGAGCGCGGCGACGTGCTTATAGGTCGCCACCCGTCCGCTAGGAATGGCACACACCACGGCCCACACGCGCGGATTGCGCCCGCTGGCCGGCCCGTCCCGCTGGCCATCGAAGTTCACACCCCGCCCACGGGATCTCGCCATCTTGCTGTTCCTCGTTGTGCGCCTGGCGGGCGCCGGCGCATCAACACCGGGCTACGCTCTCGACCCGCGGCGGGTCAGACAATTCCACGCGCACGCCGTAATGGGCCTCATGACGTGGCTTCAAGCACATGAGTACGGTGCGTTTCGCGACCCAGGTCAGGCCTACCTGATCTCCCGAGAAGGGCGCGCCGTCGTTGGCGAGTTCGGCGCTGATCACGGGCGCACCGGCGGACATGCCGCGCGGCACGAGATAGAGCTTTACATGATGAGGGGATTTGGCGCCGCTGGCCGCGACCAGGGTGAGGCGTAGCTGATAGTCGCCATCGGGCGCAGGGAACTCGCTCAGGATTTGTTCGGCGGCTTCGCTACAGGCGGCGAGCAGGAAGAGCAGCGCGACCCAGCCCCGCCGCCGACCCGGCGGGATAGTCATTTATCCGGCGTGCCGGTCTGCGCCGCACAGACAGCTGCCGTGCAGCCCTTCAGCGGCTACGCTCATGGCGCGCGTCGAGGAAATCGACCCAGGCTTCCCAGCGCCGCGTGTCCGACGGGAATTTCGGGTGGTCGAAACGCGCGATGACGATGTGTTCCAGGCCAGCACGGTAGGCGATGGCGGCGACGAAGATCAGACCGTCCTTGTAGGCTTGTCGCTGTTCGTCGGGCACGCTCTTGTGCGGTGTGTCTGACCATAGCCCGGCCGTCTGCAGCGCGGCAATCCAAGACTGCGCCGAGGTCTCGATCGAACCGCGCGAAGTGCAGAGATAGAGGCTGCCATTGAGTTTGTCGCCTGGATCGAAAGCCAGATCATAGCTATCGACGATGACGGCGCCGTTGAATTCGGCCGGTACGCTGTTCAATTGCGCGCTCATGATGTGTTGCTCCCATGGACGATGACGCGGCGGGTGTGCCGCGACGCAGGAACGGAAGCTAACCCAGGCCGCAGGCCTAATCAATCCTGCGATCGAACGCAGCTTGATGCTTTCGGCCTGGTTGCGGGTAGTGGACAGTGTTTGTCTCGTCGGGCTGAGCGACGCTCAAGCCAGCGCGGCGGCCTGCGTCCAGGCCAGCGCCGGGAAGCGCTCGACGCCCTCGGTGCGAAACTCGCCGACGCTGTCCATGCACACGCAATGGCGACGCACGATGCGCCAACCCGCCGACGTCATGGCGAAAGTATCGTGATAGGAGCCGCGCACTTCCCAACGTGTCATGGTGCCCTCCGGCAGGCGTTGCAGATGGGTGGCGATGACACGCGCACTCGCATGGGCGCTCTTGCCCTGCACTTCGACCATGGGATTGGCGATCACATGGTTGGTCCAATAGCACAAATCGAGAAAGCGGCTGAAGGCACTCGCCGCCTCGGCGCCCGTACAGTCGAAAACATGGCCGGAGACTTCATAGTGCAAGGCGGCCGTCGGCGCAAACACCTGCTCAAGATATTCGAAGCGCTTCTCATCGAGGGCGCGCGCATAGGTAGCATAGTTGTGCGAAATGGCGATGAAATCGGCGTGGTCCATAGTATCTCCCCGTACTTGCGCGACACGGCGTGCCGCCTGTGCACCAGTGTAGGCCGCGCGCCGGGTGCCGAGAAGCGCTGAGCGACCTCGCCACGTCTCACGTCTATGGGTAGCGCGCGCTCACAACGGCCGCGCCAAGGCCAGCCAGGCCTGTATCGAGGGCCGCTGCCACTGGCGGTGGGCGTAGTCGGCAATCCGAGTTGGCACGGCATCGCGATTGTTCATCAGGCGCTGCAACATGAGCGCCAAGTCAGTGTCGACGATCGACCAGTCCGCGCACACGGTGCTGGCGCCCGGCGGCAGCAGTTGCTCGACTAGCGTGCACAGTCGAGCGCCATCGCGTTCCGCCGCGACCGGCAACGGTGTGGTCAGCGGCGCGCCAAAGACCGCCGTGCTTGGCCGTGCCTCGCGCAGCGCCATGAGGTCACTGCGCAACCACGCCTGGATCTGCCGCGCGCGCGCCCGTTCGCGAACCTTGCCCGGATAGAGCGCGCGATAACCCGGTGGCGGCAATAGTTCATCGAGATACTCGGCGATGGCCGAGGACTCGCTCAAGTGATAATCGCCATGACTCAGCATCGGCACGCGGCAAGTCAAGGAACGCTGCGCGTAATCCGCTGCGCGCACTTCGTCGGTCCGCAAATCGATGTGACGTAATTCGAAGGGCACCGCCTTCTCGACCAGGGCCACATAGGCCGACATGGCATAGGGGCTCATGTGGCGGGTATCGACATAGAGCAGAAACTGAACGGTAGACATGGCGGGCGCGCTCCGATCGCAGCAAAGTATTAGTAGGTGTGCGGCCCGGCGTCGATGATCGCACCGGCCAGTGTGTAGCGTAGCGCGCCGCACAGGCAGCCACCTTCGCGCAGGGCCGTATTCACGGCAGCACCGTGGTGCAGTTTGAAGTACAGCGTGCGATCTGCGCCTGCAGGCGGCTGTAGAGTGCGTCGCAGGCACCGCGCGCCGCTTCGCACAGCATCCGCGTGATCAGGGTCGGATTGCCGTTCTTGTATACGATGTCGCGGCGCACGACGCTTGGATAAGCGGGATGGGCGCGGGGCACGAAGGTCCAGGTGGTGAAATCGTTGCCCTGCTCGTCAGTGATGATGGTCCAGCCCCTTTGTTCGGCGGTCTGTACCGCCGGTTTGGCGGCCAGCGCCTGGCGCGCGGCACGGACCGACCCATAACCAATGCCGCTGACGGTGGTCTGGGCGGCGAGCAGCCCCGGCGCGAGCAGGAGTGTGGCGGCAAAGGCAAACAGGAATTTGAAATGACGCTGATGCATGTCTGATTCCGCAGCCGGCGCTGGGCACTGCATAGGTGTACGGCCTGTGGGCCGCAAGAATAGCCGCTTTTGCGCCGCGCGCCTTCAGCGGCGCAGGCAAGGGGCGAGCTGTCGATCGTGCAGACCAGACAGCAGCATCAGGGCCGCGCCGGCCCCGAGCAGGGCGCAGAACATATCCCACTGGGTGTCCCACACATCGCCCTGGGTGCCGAGGAATTGATCGGCGCCCTGGCCGAGCACGACCGCCGTGCCCCATTCGATCAATTCATAGCTGGCGCTGATCGCCAGCACAATGGCAATACAGATCAAGGCCAGCATACGCCGGCCGCGCACATAGTCACCGCGCAGCAGGATCTCGCGGGCCACCATCACCGGCACAAAACCCTGGAACAGATGACCGATGCGATCGTAGGGATTGCGACTCCAACCCAGCCAGTCGGCGAGCTGGAACCCGAACGGCACCCGCGCATAGGTATACGCGCCACCCACCATCAAGACTATTGCGTGCAGAAAAATTAGCCCATACAGCAGGGTGGTAAGCGGCAGGCGGCGGTAGCTCCAGATCATGAGCGGCAGCGCCACCATGACAGGCATCACCTCCATTACCCAGGTCAGACGATCGTAGGGCCGATAGCCAGACCACATTAGCAGGGCGACGAGCGCGGCAGCGAACCACAGCAAGCGTTTCTCACGCGCCGCAGCGACGCTGGGCAGGACGGAGGGAATGGCCTGCATGGTGCAACTCCGGCTAGGGTGGGGTAGGCGGGAATCCGCGCTGGCGTCGGCTCACCAGACGGTGCAGGCCATCACCACGCCGGTCGCCACCATCAGACTCATACCGATCACCAGCAGGGTGTCGGCGATGTGTTCGAGTATGACTGTCAGGTGGGTCTCGCGCATGCGTAGCGCGAAGAAGATGACGTAGGCACACGTCAGGAATACCAGCGCACAGATCACCAACATTTCGTCGGCAATAGTCGTAGCCCGCGAGGCGCGTCCGACGGTATAGAACAAGGTCACACCGGTGATGCACAGGCCGGCCATATTGCCGGCCAGCGACAATAGATGCAGCAGCTCTTCGCGAAGCCACGGGCGAGGACGCGAGGATGGGGTCATGGCGAGACGTCGCTGCGGGGGAGGCGGAAGGTGACAGGCTGGGCCGTGCGCGTCAACGCATTATCTGCCCCGCCCGTGTTTAGCAGTGACAGCAGATCGAGCGGCCGGGCCGCGCGACGGGTCAGGCTTCGCAGCGCGCCTTGAGATTGGCCAGCCCGCGTTCGAAATCCGCGCCGACCATTTTATCCATGCTGAAGAACAGGCCCATGACCCGCGCTACAAGTGGACTCGGGCCATGCATGGCCCAACTCACGCGACTGTGCTCACCCTCGGCCAGCACGGTAAAATCGGCGAGGTTATGAGCCTCGAAGGGCTTCAGAAAATCGAGCTTGATGCGCAGCCGTGCCGGTGCGTTGGCCTCGATGATTTCCATGCGGCCGCTGCCCGTCTTGCGGTTGCCGACCCACTGGTAAACCGCCCCTACGCCACGCGCCGCACCGCTGTAGTTGCGCTGCAGCTGGGGATCGAGATTCTCCCACGGCGACCAGGCGGTCCAATGGTGAAAATCGTCGAGCTGCATGAAAATAGTGGCAGCTGGCGCCGCGATGATGATGCTTCGTTCGATGCGGAAATGGTCGGGACGGGTGGCGGCGAAGCCGAGCAAGACGGCCAGCAGCACCAGCATGACAACGATCGCTAACAGCATGGGTCCCTCCGGGACGCAGTGCACAGGTAGTGCAACGCGGTACGTGGCAATGTAACCCAGCGTCCGTTATCACTCCAGGGCCGACGCTGCTCAGGCACCACCGGCATCGTGGCGTGAGAGGCGCAATTCGAGATGGCGCTTCACATCTGGCCATTCGCTGGCGAGGATGCTGTACATCACCGTGTCACGTACGCTGCCGTCGCGGCGCGGCGCGTGATGGCGGATCACACCGTCACGCTTCGCGCCCAGCGCTTCGATGGCGCGCTGCGAACGCAGATTGAAGTTGTCGGTGCGCAGCCCGACCACCGCGCAACCGAGCGTGTCGAAGGCATGGCCGAGCAACAGCAGCTTACACACGGTATTGACCTGACTGCGCTGCCAACGCGCGCCATACCACGTATATCCGATCTCGACACGGGACACGGCAGGAACGATATCGTGGTAACGGGTGCTGCCAATCACTGCGCCACTGCGCATATCGCACACTGCCCACGGCAGCATATGACCGGCCGCCTGGCCGGCCATTGCGGTGGCGATGTAGTCCGAGACCTGTTCGGGTGCGGGCACCGAGGTGTACCACAACTCCCACAGCCGACCGTCGCGGGCGGCGCTAACTAGGCCCGCGCCGTGGCCTTCGGTGAGCGGCACGAGGCGCACATCACGC
>JANLSI010000657.1:0-2493 GCA_031362345.1 Pseudomonadota bacterium | reverse complement strand
GATCAGGGACTGGCGCCCGAGCAGGCCATAGAACGCGCCAACCGGACACAGATGTCCACACCAGCCGCGCCGACTGACCAGCACATCGAATAAAAACACCGCCGCCACGATGGCCCATGCCAGTCCCATGCCGAAAACCAGCGCGCGTTGCACCATGGTGACCGGGTTGACCAGCTCCCAGGCGATGCCACCGGTCAGCGCTGACAGCACCAGGCTCATGCCCAACAGCCACCCGCGTAAGGCGCGCTGCGGTCGCCAGCCGGGGGCTAGATGCAGACGCTCACGGCACCAGTGGGCGGCATCGGTAATGACATTCACCGGACAAACCCATGAACAATAGACACGACCACCTACCAGTCCATAAAACAGCATGACGATGACACTGCCGAGCACGGCGGTGCGGGTCAGATGATGGGTGGCGAGTAGCGACTGCAGCGCGATAAAGGGGTCTTGGAGCGGTATCAAGTCGAACCAATGACTGGCGGCGAGATTACCCTTCACCCACCAGATGCCGAACCAGGGGCCGAGCAGGAACAGGCCCAGCAGGCCGAATTGCGAGGTGCGACGCAACAGCAGCCAGCGCTGTCGTAGGAAGAAGCTGCGCGCCGCGACAGCATTGCTCATTGCGCTACGCTCAAGTGGCGCGCAGGCCGAGGTCGTGACGGATCAGCGCGCGCGGCAGGACCTTGATCGCGGCTTCCTCCACCACGCAATCCTTCTCGCATTTGCCGCAGCCGGTGCATTTGTCGCGATGCACGGTCGGCTCGAAATAGACGCGCTTGCCGTCCTGCTTCATTTCCATGGTGATGGCCTCGTCCTTGATCGGACAGGCCAGGTAACAGGCCTGGCAATGGGCAATGCCGTTGATGCTGTAGCAGGTGTCCGTACCAGTCACCACCGCCACGCCCATGTCGGCGTCGCGGATATCGGTCAGTTGTTTTGACAGCGCATCGGTCGGGCAGGCCGCCACGCAGGGCATGTCCTCGCACATGTAGCACGGCACATCGCGCGCTACGAAGTAGGGCGTGCCGGTCGCGAGCGAGGCACCGAAGGGCGCGAGCTTCAAGGTGTCGTAGGGGCAGCCACGCACACACAGACCACAACGCACACAAGCGCCGAGAAAATCCTCCTCGGGCAAGGCACCCGGCGGCCGCAATGCGCCTATCGGTCGCGACGCTGCCTGCTCGCCATAGCTGCCGAGCAAGAGACCGACCAGACTCACTGCGCCCGCTGCCTGCGCGCCACGGGCGAGCCAGCGGCGGCGATCAGGATCGTGGGACGGATGATGATCGTTGTGGTTGGACATGGCTCCGAGCATCGGATGGACGCGCTGGGCGCGGCGTTAAAATAGCGCAACCTATAATGCGCCTATCGTCGTCGAGCTGCCAAGCCGTGCACGGCCGAGTTCAAAGAGCGCGCCGACAGTGACGACTATGGCATCATCGCTGACGTGTTCGTGCCCGAACACCGCGCCTACGGTACAGCAAGCACAGCATTGAGCGCGGCGGCTACCCCGATACGCTCGCCATCGCGCCATTATCGATTTCAGTCCAGGAGCCCACCACATGTTGAAAGACCAAGTCGCCCTCGTTACCGGTTCGACCAGCGGTATCGGCCTGGGTATCGCCGAACAACTCGCCAGCGCCGGGGTGCATGTTACCTTGAACGGTTTTGCTGACGCGGCCTTAGTGGCCGATCTGCGCGCGCGACTGAGCGCGCTTGCCGGCGCGCGCATCGACTACGACGGCACCGATATGCGCGACCCGCTGGCGGTGCGCGCAATGGTCGCCAAGCTCATTGCGAGCCACGGACGCCTCGATATCCTGGTCAACAATGCCGGCATCCAGCATGTCGCGCCGGTCGAGGATTTCCCCATCGACAAGTGGAACGACATTATTGCCATCAATCTATCGTCGGCCTTTCACGCCAGTGCCGCCGCGATTCCTGCGATGAAGGTCGCGCGCGCCGGGCGCATCATCATGATGGCGTCGGCCCATGCGCTGGCGGCCTCGCCGTTCAAGGCCGCCTACGTCGCCGCCAAGCACGGCCTCGCCGGCTTGACCAAGACCATCGCGCTGGAACTCGCCGAATTCGGCGTGACCTGCAATGCCATCTGTCCCGGCTATGTGCTGACGCCGCTGGTCGAGCGGCAGATCCCCGATACCGCCAAGGCGCGCGGCATCAGCGAGGAGGCCGTCAAGCGCGACGTACTGCTGGCGGCACAGCCGACCAAGGACTTCGTCACCATCGCCCAGGTTGCCAGCCTGGCACTCTACCTGTGTCGACCCGAAGCCGCGCAGATCACCGGCACCACGCTGTCGATGGACGGCGGCTGGACCGCGAAATAGGTGCGGCTAAGCGAGGTCTCAAGTCGGCGCTTCATGGGCTGGCAGCAGAGCCTGCTGCTCGCGATTCTGATCGCCGACAGCAATCGCCCCGCGAGCTCGCCTAAACGAGACCTACCTCCAGTTATGGGGCGCGGCAATGCCTGGA
>JANLSI010000651.1:0-3925 GCA_031362345.1 Pseudomonadota bacterium | reverse complement strand
GTCGCCTTCTCGATAGTCAAACACATACTTGAACGTCATGGCGGCCTGCAGCAGGTAGCCACCGGTGGTATGCAGCACACCCTTGGGTTTACCGGTTGAGCCCGAGGTATAGAGGATGAACAGCGGATCCTCGGCGTCCATCGACGTCGGCGGGCAATCATCGGAGGCCTGCGCCATCTCATCGTGATACCAGTGATCGCGGCCGGCGGTCCAAGCAATGGCGTTGCCGGTATGGCGCACCACCAGCACCGCTTTCACGCAAGCGCAGCTCTCCAGCGCTTTATCGGCATTGGCCTTAAGCGGCACCGAGCGGCCGCCGCGCAGTCCCTCGTCGGCGGTGATCAAAGCCACACAGTCGGAATCAAGAATGCGATCTTTCAAGGCGTCCGGTGAGAAGCCGCCGAACACCACGGAATGCACCGCGCCGATGCGCGCACACGCCAGCATCGCTACCAGCGCCTCGGGAATCATCGGCATGTAGATCGAGACCCTGTCGCCCTTGGCCACGCCGCGCGCCTTCAGGACATTGGCGAAACGGCACACCTCACCGTGCAACTCGCGATAGGTGATGTGCTTGTGCGCCGCCGGATCATCGCCTTCCCAGATGATGGCAACCTGCTCGCCGCGCGTAGCGAGATGGCGGTCCAGACAGTTGTAGGCGACATTCAATCGCGCGCCTTCGAACCAGCGGATAGAGGCCGTGTTAAAGTCGCAATTGGAGACCGTGTGCCAGCGCTGTTCCCAGCTCACGAACTGGTCGGCCTGCTCGGCCCAGAACTCGTCGGGCGCCGCCATCGAGCGACGATACATATCGCCATACTGCTGCTCGTTGATATGCGCCGACGCGGCGATAGCGGCCGGGATCGAACGGACTTTGCTCTCGGACATGGGACGGCTCTCCTCCTCGATTGCGACCCTGCGCGTGCCAGTCGAGGCATGGCGCCGACAACGGCGATCCGCGCGCGCACCATGCGCTGCGGGCATCCGGCGGCGCGGGAAAATAGGCTTTGGAGTTTAACACCGTGGGCGCCTCCCGGCGCCATGCCAACAGCATAGAAAGGACACCCGTGACTCACCCGGCCAGCCTGCAAGACCGCCTCACTATTGCCATCGCTGCCGTTGCGGCCGCGTGCCGCGTGACGCGCCACGTACAGAACCGCCAGCAACCCATCGAACGTCACAGCAAAGACGACATGAGCCCGGTCACGGTCGCCGACTATGCCGCCCAGGCAGTCATCGCCCGTCATCTGGTCGATGCTTTCGGCACGCTCACCCTGGTCGGCGAGGAAGATGCATCGACCTTGCGCGAAGCCGGCCACGCGGCGCTGCGCGAGGCAGTGGCGGCCGCGGCACGGGTGGTGTGGGCCGATGCCGGCAGCGCCGACGTATTGGATGCCATCGACCGCGGCAATCATGACGCCAGCGGCGAGAGCTACTGGACGCTGGATCCGATCGACGGCACCAAGGGTTTTCTACGCGGCGGACAGTATGCGGTTTCACTCGCGCTGATCGAAAAAGGCCAGGTGGTGCTAGGCGTATTGGGCTGCCCGAATCTGTCCGCAGACTACGCACGTTCCTTTGACTGCCCGGACCCGCGCGGCTGCCTGTTCTATGCCACGCGCGGTGGCGGCAGTTGGTCGGTGCCGGCCGATCGTCCGCACACCGCAGCGCGGCGTCTGGACGCCAGCCGCGAACAAGACATCAGCGCCATGCGTGTCTGCGAATCGGTTGAAGCCGCCCAGTCGCGTATCGATGACACTGGCCGCATCGTCGAGTATCTGGCCGCACGCGGTACGCCGGCGCGCCTCGACAGTCAGTGCAAATACGCGGTGGTGGCACGCGGCCAGGCCGAGGCCTATCTGCGCCTGCCGACCCGGCGTGACTATGTGGAGAAGATCTGGGATCACGCCGCCGGCATGATCATCGCCGAAGAGGCCGGTGCCATCGTCACTGACGTGCTGGGACGCCCGCTGGACTTCTCCAAGGGCAGCGGCCTTACCGCCAATCGCGGTGTCATCTGCGCGTCGCGCGCCTTTCATGGCCGCATTCGTCAAGCGATCAACGCGCTCGGCTTATTCAACGAAAGTTAGAAGCGGCCTCAGCTGTTGGCGACCAGCAGCACCTCGGGCACATGGTCGAGGTGCGATAAGGGGAACGGCTTGCCGACGCCGTAACCCTGTGCGTAGTCCACGCCGACCTCAGCGTGCACGCGCATGATGTCGTCGTTCTCGACAAACTCCGCGATGGTCTTCTTACCCATTACCTTGCCGACGTCGTTGATCGAGCGCACCAGCGCCCGGTCGAGCGGATCGGTATGCACGTCGCGCACGAACATGCCGTCTATTTTGAGGTAGTCCACCGGCAAATGCTTGAGATAGGCGAAAGACGACAGGCCGCTGCCAAAATCGTCGAGTGCAAAGAAGCACCCCAGGGCCTTCAAGGTCGAGATGAAGCGACTGGCCTGGGAGAGATTGGAAATGACTGCGGTCTCGGTGATTTCAAAACAAATTTTGCTGCTCGGCACCCGCGCCGCGCGCAGCAGATCGATGACATAGCCCAGGAACGATTCATCGGCCAAGGTCAGACCAGAGAGATTCATCGAACACATATCGAAGCGCGCGAATTCTTGCGGGTTCTGCGCCGCCCATTCGAGTAGATGCGATACCACCCAGCGATCAACCTGCGCTGCCAGGTTGTAACGTTCAGCCGCCGGCAGAAAGGCGCCCGGCGGCACTTCCTGGCCGTTGGCGTCGATCATGCGGATCAACACTTCGTAATGCTCATAACAATTGCGCGCACCGACTACCGGCACGATGGGTTGCACATATAGCCGGAACTGGTCTGACTCGAGTGCGTCCTGAATCTTGGTCACCCACTGCATCTCGCCGTGACGCTTGGTCAGCTCCTCGTCGTCACGCAGATAGGTATGCACCCGATTGCGGCCGAGATCCTTGGCTGCATAGCAAGCGGTGTCGGCCTGCTGCAACACTTCGGTGACGCTCGCCGAATCACGATTGATGGGCACCAGACCAATGCTGACACCAACTCGGAAGCGCTTGTCGTCCCACACGAACTGGAAGTCTTCGATAGCGCTACGGAAGCTCTCGGCCACGCGCTGACTCTGGGCCAGCGGACAGTTCTCCATCAACAAGCCGAATTCATCACCACCCAGGCGCGCGATGGTATCGCTGGCGCGCACCTTGGCGCGTAACACGTTCGCCACCTGGCGTAGCAATTCGTCGCCGGCCACATGGCCACAAGTGTCATTGATGACCTTGAACTGATCGAGATCGAGATAGCAGATGGCGTGTTCTTTGCCATTACGCCAAGTGCCTTCCAGCGCGTACTCGATGCGTGCCTCGAACTCACGGCGATTGACCAAGCCAGTCAAAGAATCATGGGTTGCCTGATAAGAAAGCTCCTTGGAAAGCTGGTGGGCTTCGGTGATGTCCTGAATCTGGCCGATGGCGTACTGATAGATGGAAGCAGCATCGCGCACCGCCGAGACATGGCATAGCACCCAGATCGGATGGCCATCGCGATGCACATAGCGCTTTTCAATCTGATAACGGTCGATCTGACCGGCCACCAGTTCGTGGTACTGATAGAGGCCGGTCTCACGGTCGTCGGGATGGGAGATCTCGCGCAAGGCCATGTCTACCATGGCTTGCGGCGCATAGCCCAGCATGCCGGCGAAGGCCTGATTAGCGTGCTGAATCTGGCGCGCTTCGTTGACGATGATCATGCCGATGGCAGCGCTTTCGAACGCACTCTTGAAGCGCTGCTCGCTCGCGACCAGGGCCCGCTCGGTTGCGCTGTGCTGCGCGACCTGGGATGACAATTCGTGATTGCGGCGCTTGAGTTCTTCGGTGCGCTGCTCGACCTGCGATTCGAGTTCGCGATCGCGGTGCTCGATTTCGGCCAG
>JANLSI010000630.1:0-4629 GCA_031362345.1 Pseudomonadota bacterium | reverse complement strand
CCAAAGCGTCCATACGCTCTCCTTATAGGGTGCTTAGGCGGGGTGCCGACGGCCGCGCTGGAAACAGACGACGGGCGACGATTAGAACCAGTCTAAGTCGTTCGCCTTCAATTTCAAACGTTAATTCGCTAAGGGATTACGGCGCCCCCCAGCCACCACCGCCGGCACTCATGATTGAGAGTTGATCGCCGGCGCGCACTTCCAGCTCGCATTTGGCCGGCACGGGCACGCCGTTCAGCTCGTTGCGGCCGCGTTCACCGTGCGCCCCGCCCGCCAGACCCCACGGCGCGAGTTCACGGCGTTCGCTCAACACCGTCACGGCGGCGGCCGCAAGGAACTGGTAGCAGCGTTCGATGCCATCGCCGCCACGTCGGTGGCCAGCGCCGCCGCTGCCGCGCCGAATCGCGTAGCGCAGGATGCGCAGCGGATAGGTCATTTCCAGCACTTCGACCGGCGTATTGAGCGTGTTGGTCATGTGAGAATGGACGGCGTCCAATCCGCATCCGCCGGCGTGGGCGCCCGTGCCGCCGCCGATGGTTTCATAGTAGTCCCAGCCGCAGCCGCCCATCGCGACATTATTCATGCTGCCATTGCTGGCGGCGGGAATGCGTTGCGGCAGGGCGCTGGCTAGCGCACCGAGGATGACATCGACGATGCGCTGGCTGGTTTCGCAATTACCGGCTGCCACCGCCGCCGGCCGTCGCGCGTTCAGCAGCGAACCCTCAGGGGCAATGATATCGAGCGGACGCAAAGAGCCTGCACAGGGCGGCGTGTCGGCCGGCATCAATGTATAGAACGCGTAGTACACCGCAGCGGCCGTGACCGCCAGTGGGCAATTGACGTTGCCGGCAACCTGCAGTGCGGTGCCGGTGAAGTCGACCCGCGCGCAGCCGTGGGCGAGGGTAATGGTGACCGTCAGCGGCACTCGGCCGGGTACAATGCCGTCGCCATCGAGTGCGTCATCGAAACAGTAACGACCGGCCGGCAAGGCCGCGAGCGCGCTGCGCGCGAGCGTCTCGGCATAATCGTTGACCTGCGCCAGCGCTGCGCCGAAAGCGTCGTTGCCGAGGGTTGCGAGCAGGGCATTAAGACGCTCAAGGCCGACGCGATTGGCGCTGACCTGGGCGGCGAGATCGGCCAGGGTCGCGGCGGGATTGCGCAGCCGCGCTGCGAGCAGGTCATGCATGTCGGCGTCGGGTGACCCTGCGCGCAGCAGATGGCGCGGTGCGATCACCAGGCCTTCCTCGTCGAGACTGCGCGACAGCGGCATCGAGCCTGGGCGCGCGCAGCCGATGTCGGCGTGATGGGCGCGATTGGCGACGAAGGCTACGCAGCTGGCGGCCAGGAACAATGGCGCGACGACGGTCACATCGGGAAGATGCGTGCCGCCAAGGTAGGGATCGTTGACGATGATCATATCGCCCGGTTGCCAGTCGATGGCGGCGACGATGTCGCGCATCGCATAGGCCATGCTACCGAGGTGCACGGGGATGTGTGCAGCCTGTGCACACAACTCGCCGCGCGCGTCGAACAGCGCGCAGGAATAATCGAGACGGTCTTTGATATTGGGCGACAGCGCCGCGCGACGCAGAGTCGCGCCCATTTCGCGGCAGATTGCGCTGAGCCGGTTGACGAACAATGACAGTTCGACGGGATCCACTCTATCTCACCGTTTCCATTGGCTTTTCAGCGGAGTTTGTCTTGCATAATACGGGACTCTTTCGCACAATGGGCGAGCGCATGCGCGCGACCGATCGCGCACCACGATCCACCGAGCAGCCCGGCCATGTGGCCGGGTTTTGTTTTTTTGGCGGGGCTTGAAGACTATGGCAACGGACATTCCAGGACTGATGTCGAACTACGGGCGGATGGACGTGACCTTCAGTCACGGCCGCGGCGCGTGGTTGTGGGATAACGGGGGCCGGCAATATCTCGACGCGCTGTGCGGTATCGCGGTGTGCGGTCTCGGTCATGCTCATCCGGATGTCACGGCGGCGATCGCCGCGCAGGCCACCCGCCTGCTGCATACGTCCAATCTCTACCGTGTCGAGCGCCAGGAGCAGCTCGCCAACCGCCTTACCACGTTGTCGAAGATGGATCGCGTGTTCTTCTGCAATTCCGGCGCCGAGGCCAACGAGACCGCGATTAAGATCGCGCGCAAGTTCGGCCATGATAAGGGCATCGCGCGGCCCGCTATCGTGGTCACCGATGGCAGTTTCCACGGCCGCACGCTGGCGACCTTGAGTGCGACCGGTAATCCCAAGATCCACGCCGGCTTCGAACCGCTGGTTGATGGTTTCATACGCGTACCCTATGACGACGTCGACGCCGTCGGTAATGCTGCTGCCCACGCCGACGTGGTCGCCGTGCTGGTCGAGCCGGTCGAAGGCGAGGGCGGCATTATTGTGCCGCAGCCGCGTTACCTGGCTGCGCTGCGCAAGCTATGCAGTGATCGCGGCATTCTGCTCATGCTCGACGAAGTGCAGACCGGCATGGGTCGTACCGGCCGCTGGTTCGCCCACCAACACGAAGACATCGTGCCAGACGTCATGACGCTGGCCAAAGGCCTCGGCAACGGCGTGCCGATCGGTGCCTGCATCGCCCGTGGTGCAGCGGCTGAGGTTCTGCAGCCCGGCACCCATGGCTCGACTTTTGGCGGCAATCCTTTGGTTTGCGCTGCCGCGCTGGCAGTCATTGAAACCATCGAACGCGATGGTCTGGTCCAGCGTGCCGCCGATCTCGGCGCCAGCATGATCAAGGGTTTCGCCCAGGCCTTGGCCGGCAACAGTGCGGTCACCAGTATCCGTGGCCATGGCCTCATGCTGGGCATCGAACTCGATCGCGGGTGTTATGAACTGGTTAAAATCGCCCTCGCCCAGGGCCTCTTGATCAACGTCACGGCGGATAAGACCGTGCGTCTGCTGCCACCGCTGATCCTGAGCGACGACGAAGCGTCGCAAGTGGTAGAGCGCGTGGCGCGTCTCATCAATGACTTCACGCTCAACGCGACCTGAGCGCACGACTCCGCCCGTGGCGCTTCGGCACTTTCTCGCATTAGACGATTTGAGCGGCGACGAGATCCGCACGCTGCTTGAGCGTGCGCTGGAACTCAAGCGTTGGCGCCGCGATGGTCGACGCCCGCCACTATTCGAACGCAAGACGCTGGCAATGATTTTCGAAAAGTCATCGACCCGCACCCGCGTGTCGTTCGAAGGGGCGATGGCAGAGGGCGGCGGCAAGGCCATCTTTCTATCCAGCCAGGAATCTCAGCTCGGCCGTGGCGAGCCACCGGAAGACACCGCACGGGTGCTATCGCAAATGGCCGACGCGGTGATGGTGCGGACCTTCGGACACGACATCGTCGAGCGCATCGCGAGTTGCGCCAGTGTGCCGGTCATCAACGGCCTGACCAATAGCCTGCACCCCTGTCAGGTGCTGGCTGATCTGTTGACCTATCTTGAACATCGCGGCGATATCGTCGGCAAGCGCGTCGCCTGGATCGGTGACGGCAATAACATGTGCAACACCTACATCAGCGCCGCGCGCTTGATGGACTTCGAACTGCGCGTCGCGGTACCGCCAGGTTATGAACCGCCGCTGGCGGCGAGTCTTGCCGGTGCTGCGCGTGTCACCCTCGGCCATGACCCGCAGGCCGCAGTGCAGGATGTCGATCTGGTAGTGACTGACGTGTGGGCGAGCATGGGCCAAGAGCAGGAGGCCGAGGCGCGCCGCGCGGTATTTCGCCCCTACCAGGTCAACGCTGATCTGATGCGCAAAGCAGCGCCGTCAGCCTTGTTCATGCATTGTTTGCCCGCCCATCGCGGCGAAGAAGTGACTGCCGAGGTCATTGATCATCCCCACAGCGTGGTGTGGGACGAAGCGGGCAATCGCCTGCATGCTCAGAAGGCGCTGCTTGAATTTCTTTTGAGTCCGCGTTGAGTGGCGAGTACCGCCAGGCGCTGCATATATCGTCGTCACGTCGCGCTGAACGGTGCGAATTGACAGGTCCGAGCGCCACCGCTAGCGTGGCGGCGCGATCACTATCGAGCTAAGTACACAAGCGCGTGGCTGATTCCCGTGGCATAGGCATGACCTCCCAGCGCGCGCGTAACCGCCTGGTAGAACAGTTGCGTCGCATGGGTATCGAGACTGAAGCCGTACTCGAAGTCATGCGCACCACGCCGCGTCACCTGTTCGTCGATGAAGCGCTGGCCAGCCGCGCCTACGAGAATACCGCACTGCCGATCGGCTTTGGCCAGACTATCTCCCAACCTTATATCGTCGCCGCGATGACTGCCGCCCTTTACACCACCGGACCGCTCGATCGCGTGCTAGAAGTCGGCGCCGGTTGCGGCTACCAGAGTGCGGTGCTGGTGCAACTAGCCGGACGCGTTTTCAGCATCGAACGTATCGAGGCGCTGGCCAACAAACTGCGTCAGCGTCTGCTCGATCTGCGCATCAATAACGTGCGGGTGCGACATGGCGACGGCTTTCAGGGCTGGCCGGCCCATGCGCCTTTCGATGCAATTCTGGTTGCGGCTGCGCCGGTGACTGTACCGCTCGCCTTGCTCGAACAACTTGCGCTCGGCGGGCGTCTGATCATCCCTGTCGGTCGCGCCGGCCATCAGC
>JANLSI010000627.1:0-1601 GCA_031362345.1 Pseudomonadota bacterium | reverse complement strand
AGCGGCGACACCGGCAGCGCCATGCCGGCCTGCATGCGCATGCCCCACAGGCTCTGCTGGCCGTCGCGCATGGTCTCGTCCAGAAATTCAATATGCGCCATGGGGGCTCCTCAAGCGTGGTCTTGCTGGAAAGAAGGCAGGACGTCCTGCTCCAGCCAGCGGGTATGGATTTTATTGGCAGCGAAATCCGGCTGCGCGGCGATATAGCGCAGCAGCGGTAGATTAGTGGTCAGCCCTTTGATTTCGAAATTGGCCAGCGCGACTTGCAAACGCTCCACCGCCGCCGGGCGGGAGTCGGCGGTGACGATCAGCTTCGCGATCATGGAGTCGTAATAAGGTGGCACCAGGTAACCGTCGCGGCAGTGGCTGTCGACGCGGATGCCGGCGCCTTGCGGCGGCGCCCAGCGCGTGATGCGACCGGGGCTCGGCATGAAGTTCTTGGCCGCATCTTCGGCATTGATGCGGCACTCGATGGCGTGACGAGCGACCTTGATCTGATCCTGGCGCGGCAAAGCCGGCTCGCCGCCGGCAATGCGAAACTGCATCTGCACCAGATCGAAACCGGTGACCTGTTCGCTGACCGGATGCTCCACTTGAATGCGGGTATTCACTTCGATGAAATAAATCGCCTGGCGGTTGACGTCGTAGAGGAACTCGACCGTGCCGGCGTTGAGATACTTCATCGACGATAGCAGCTTGATCGCCGCCTCGTGCAACTCGGTACGCAACTTGGCTGGCATCAACGCGCACGGCGCTTCCTCGACCACTTTCTGATAGCGACGCTGCACCGAACAATCGCGCTCACCGAAATGCACGACGCGGCCGCGCCCATCGCCGACCGCCTGCACTTCCACATGGCGCGCGTTCTCTACATAGCGTTCCATATAAAGCGTGCCATCGCCGAAGGCTTCCTGGGCTTCGGTGCTGGCGGCATCGAAGGATGCGGTGATGGCGTGCGGCTCGCGCGCGACGAACATGCCGCGCCCGCCGCCGCCGGCCGAGGCTTTCATCAGCACCGGATAGCCGAGCTTCTCGGCGGCGATATGCGCGGCGCTGACGGACGCGATTTCGTCCGTGCCCGGCACCAGCGGCACACCGGCTTGGCCGGCAATCGCGCGCGAACGCAGTTTGTCGCCCAGTGCAGCTATGGTCTCGGCCGCCGGCCCGACGAAGGTGATGCCATTTTCGGCGCACAAGTTTGCCAATTCGGCACGCTCAGACAGAAAGCCATAGCCGGGATGCAGGGCATCGCAGCCCGTCTGCTTGGCGGCGTGCACAATGAGATTGGCATTCAGATAGCTTTGTTTGGACGGCGCAGGGCCGATCACCACCACTCGGTCGGCCAAGCGCGCGGCTGCGGAATCGCGATCGGCGGCCGACACCACCTGCACGGCCTCGATGCCCAGCGCATGGGCGGCGCGGATCACGCGCACGGCGATCTCACCGCGGTTCGCCACCAGGGTGCGTTTGATGGTCACGACTCAAGCTCGCTGGGTCATGCTCAAGCCGCCGGCTCGATGATCACCAGCAACTGCTCGTACTCGACCATGCTGCCGTCGTTCACGCAGATCTGGCGCACCGTACCCTTGACACCCGACTTG
>JANLSI010000623.1:0-1757 GCA_031362345.1 Pseudomonadota bacterium | reverse complement strand
GCCAGGCCAGCCCCACGACCAGCAGCAGTAGTCCCAGCGCGATCAGTAAGCGACCCATGGCGCACCATCAGCTCAGCGTTTCGACGCCGGTGTCGGTACCGATCAGCAGCACATCGGCCGGTCGTCGCGCGAACAGGCCGTTGCTGACCACACCGGGAATATTGTTCAAGGCTTCTTCCAGCGCGACCGGCGTCTCGATCACAAGATTGTATACGTCGAGGATGTAGTTACCGTTGTCGGTAGTAAAACCCGCGCGCCATTCCGGCGCGCCGCCGAGCTTGACCAGTTCGCGTGCGACGAAGCTACGCGCCATCGGAATCACTTCGACGGGCAACGCGAAGGCGCCAAGGCGCTCAACCAGCTTCGAATCATCCACGATACAGACGAACTTGATGCTCGCCTGGGCGACGATCTTCTCGCGTGTCAGTGCGCCGCCGCCGCCCTTGATCAGATGGCGATGGCGGGTCGCTTCGTCGGCGCCGTCGACGTAGATTGGAATATCGCCGACGCCATTGAGATCGAATACCGGGATGCCGTGACCGCGCAGCCGCGCAGCACTGGCCTCGGAACTCGCCACCGCACCATTGATGCGAGCCCTTTGCTTCGCCAGTGCGTCGATGAAATAGTCAGCAGTGCTGCCGGTGCCGACACCGACGATGTCATCGTCCATCACATAGGCCAGCGCCGCTTCCGCCGCCGCCCGTTTTTTGTCGTCCTGCCCCGGCATGACTGTTTCAACCTCGTGTAAAAATCGGCTTTACCAAGCGCAAATGTTATCTTAAGCCCATGCTCGACAACTATGTGAAGATGATCCTGCGCGCGCCGGTCTACGACGTCGCGCGCGAAACACCACTCGATCTGGCGCCCGCCATCTCGCGCCGCCTTGGCAACCGTGTGTGGTTGAAGCGCGAGGACATGCAGCCGGTGTTCTCCTACAAGATTCGCGGTGCCTACACACTGATGGCCTCGCTGTCCAAGGCGCAGCTCGCGCAGGGCGTGATCACGGCCTCGGCCGGCAACCATGCCCAGGGTGTGGCGCTCGCTGCACGGGTGCTGGAAACGCGCGCCACTATCGTCATGCCCAAGACCACACCGGAAATCAAAATCGAGGCCGTGCGACGCCTGGGTGCCGACATCATTCTGCACGGCAATACCTACGACGAGGCCAGCGATCACGCGCACAAACTCGCCGCAAGCCGCGCTCAGACTTACATTCCGCCGTTTGATCATCCGCTCGTGATCGCCGGCCAAGGCACAGTCGCGATGGAGATCCTGCGCCAGCACCCGCGCCACCTCGGCGCGATCTTTGTGCCGGTCGGCGGCGGTGGACTGATCGCCGGCGTCGCGGCCTATGTCAAAGCCCTGGCCCCCGAGATACTTATCATCGGTGTCGAGGCCGACGAGGCCGCGTGCATGAAGGCCGCACTTGAGGCCGGTACGCGCGTCGTGCTGGAGCGCATCGGTATCTTTGCCGATGGCGCGGCGGTGCGACAGGTCGGTGTCGAGACTTTTGCCGTGGCCCGCGAACACGTCGATGAGATGCTGACGGTCACCATCGACGAGATTTGCGCAGCGGTAAAAGACATCTTCGAGGACACTCGTGCTATCGCCGAGCCGGCCGGCGCGTTGGCGCTTGCTGGCCTCAAGCAGTACGTCAAACGCGAAGGATCGCGCGACCAGGAGCTGGTCGCCATCCTGAGCGGGGCCAATGTCAACTTCGATCGCCTGCGTCACATTGCCGAACTGGCCGAACTCGG
>JANLSI010000525.1:0-4963 GCA_031362345.1 Pseudomonadota bacterium | reverse complement strand
CAGGCATTGCGTATGGTCATACCACCATCGACGGCCAGATGCTGCCCGGTGATGTACTGTGCAGCCGGCAGGACGAAGTTCAAAGTCGCCTGCGCCACTTCCTCGGGCTCGGCATAGCGGCGTAGGGCCACGCGCCGACGTGCAAACTCGGCCTTGGCCTCCTCGGGAATACCGGCGGTCATGCCGGTGCGGATCGGGCCTGGGCAGATACAGTTGACGGTGATGCCGCGCGTCGCGAATTCTACCGCCAGCGAACGCGTCAAACCGATCACGCCGGTTTTGCCGGCGGTATAAGGGCTGATGCCCCGGGTCGCGCCCAGACCTTCGGTCGAAGCAATGTTGACGATGCGCCCGGCGCCGCTTTTCAACAAGTGTGGCAGACAAGCGCGGATCAACATCACTTGAGACTTGAGCAATACATCGAGCGTGCGGTCCCAGGCCGCTTCAAAATCCTCGGCCTCAAGCGGCCGCTCGATGCAGATCCCCGCGTAATTGACCAGGATGTCCAAACCACCCCACTGCGCAACGATAGCCGCCGCCACCCGCTCGCGATCGGCGCCATCGGCGACATCCAGGGTCCAGCCTTCGGCACTGCCGCCGACCGCCTTGATTTCATCGACCACTATCTGCACTTTCGCCGCGTCGAGATCGGTAACCGCGACATGCGCGCCCTCGTCGGCGAACAAATGGGCGGTAGCGCGGCCCATACCGCTGGCGGCGCCGGTAACCAGCGCGACCTTGCCGGCGATGCTGCGACTCAAAGTACTCAGACGTGTCATTGCTTGTTCTCCCCTGTCGGCTTGGTCGATGTGGTGTCGGCTGCGAGTAACTCCTGTGCAAGCGCTCGCAACCGGCTCTTTTGAATCTTCGTGCCATTAGCACTCAAGGTGGTCGGAAAAGCATCGATGATGAACACCCGACGCGGCACCTTATAGCCCGCCAGACGCGCACGGCAAAAAGCAATCACGTCGGCTTCGTCAGGCACGGTCTGGGCGGCCAGCACAAAACACACCGCAGCCGGCGCGCCGTCCACTTCGACCGCTACCACCTGACTACTGCTTAACGCCGGATGCTCGTCGAGTACCGATTCGATTTCGAGCGGACTGGTGAGAAAACCCGCCAGGCGCATGACATCGCCCATGCGTGCGACATAACAGAAGCGGCCATCGGCTTCGAGATAGCCTAGATCGCCGGTGCGCAGGAAGCCGTCGCTAGTGAAGGTCGCGGCGCTGGCTTGCGCATCGCCGAAGTATTCGTGCATGAGGCTGGGACCGCTGATTTCGAGTTCGCCGGCCATGCCAGGATCGAGCAAAGCACCGCTGTCTGGATCGCGCACCCGCACGCGCGCCTCGAGCGCGACGGGTCGGCCACCGCCCTTGCGGCGCTCGACGGCTGGCAATTCAAGCGGCTGCAAGGCGTAGAAGGCGTGGCACTCGCTCATGCCGTACAGGCCGCGCAAAATCACGCCACGCGCCGCAGCGCGTTCGACGATGTCCTCCAGCGCTGGATTGAATAAGGCATAACCGAAATGTTCGAGACTTGGGAAAGCGTCCTGGTCTTCGACTTCGGCGAGCATGCGATCGATCATGTCGTCGACGCCGTTCATGTGGGTAATGCCGAGTTCCCGCACCAGCCGTGCGGACAACGCCGCGTCGAACACCGGCAACATCACCATCGGTGCACGCGCGGCCAGCGCGGCCATGGCCTGGGTGAAACCGAACACACCACACAGCGGCAGGGCCTGCAAGATCTTGCTGCCGGCGCGCGTCAAGCCTAGTGCGACGGCGACGTCCTGGGCGTGGCGTACCACCGTGCCCTGCACATGGCAAACGAATTTCGGCGCCTTGGTGGTACCGGAGGTGGTGAAGATCACGCAGCGATGGGCACCCGTGCCGGGCGCTGGTGCAGCGGCGACACACTCGCACAGCGCGGCATAATGGCTGATCGCGACACCGGCAAGCACGGCCGTGGTAGTGGTGCTGCTGTCTGCTTCGTCGTAGACGATCACATGGTCGAGCGCGCATAAGGCGGTGGGCTCGATGGCACGCAGGATGGCGCGGAAATCGATGGCCTTGAAGTCCGGCCACAGCACCAGCATGCGGCAGCCGGAGCGCGCCACAATGTCCGCCACTTCGTGGGCACGAAAGCGGGTGTTGACCGACACCACCACCGCACCGAGACGCGCACAGGCAAACAACAGGCACAGCCAGGCGGGAATATTCGGCAGCCATACGGCAATGCGATCGCCGGCGCGCAGACCGCGTGCATGCAAACCGGCGGCGACACGTTCGCTCTGCGCCAGCAAGTCGCCATAGCTGATCCCACGGTCAGCGTAATACACCGCTATCTGCTGCGCGGGTGCGGCCCTGAGCAGCGCGTCGAGACCAGCAACGGGGTCGGTCATGGCACGGGCGCCTTGCTCAGGATTTAGGTGTCAAGGCGGCGCCAGCACAGCAACTGATTATTGGCGGGCATGGGGTGATCTTCGCACAGCCGCAAGCAATGTTGGCTCGCCAGGGTCTCGAGCGCGGCGCGGTCGCGCAGACCGAAGCCGGCGTCGAGCGAACGCGCCCAGGCATCGAGCTGCAGATTGCCTTCGCTGGTAAAGCAGCCATCGCGATTAAACGGTCCATAGAGCAGGAACACGGCATCGGTGGCGAGGGCCGCGGCAACGCCGCAAAACATTGCTTCGACCGCCTGCCAACGCATGCATTGCACGACATTGGCGGCGAAAATGGCGTCTAAGTCACTGCGCGGCCATGGCTGCACCAACACATCGAGCGCGAGCGGCGCAGCCAGGTTGGTCATGGCAGGCTGCGCGAGGTTGAAGGCGAGCCCCGCCAGGTTGGCCGCTTGTTCGCTGGCCTGCCAGCGCAGGTGAGGCAGCTGGCTGGCGAAATACAGCGCGTGCTGACCACTGCCCGCACCGAGCTCAAGTACCTCACGGGCCTGCGTCAAATAGGGCGCGATAACCGCAAGGATCGACGCCTTGTTGCGTTCCGCGGCGGCATTGAAGGGTCCTGTCATGGGCTTAAGTTTATCCAGCACGTGGCCATTCGGCACCGCCTGATCGATAGCCGTCATCGATCATCGCCGGCGACGCACTGTGCTATGGTCACGCGCCCTTAAGGCTCCCCGTGGAGCAGGCCTGTATCGCCATGAACGCACCCGAGTATCCGCCCACTGTCGCCCACAGCCGTCGTCGTCTGAGCGGACTACGCGGACTGCGACCCTTTCTGCGTCCTTATCGCGCCGTCATCGCCTGCGCGCTGGCCGCCTTGCTGGCGGCAGCCTTATCGACGCTGGCGATGCCCGTCGCGGTCCGTTATGTGGTCGACAGCGGTCTGAGCGCGGCCCACAGCGCCGCCGTCAATCGCTATTTTCTCAGTCTGTTTGCCCTGGCGGTCGCCACCGCTTGTTGCGCAGCGTTGCGCTTCTATCTGGTGTCGTGGTTGGGCGAGCGGGTGGTGGCCGATCTGCGCAGCGCGGTATTCCGCCATGTGCTGGGCCTGAGCCCGAGTTTTTTCGAAGTGACCAAGAGCGGCGAACTATTGTCGCGCCTGACCACCGACACCACCCTCATTCAAACCGTCGTGGGCAGCAGTCTGTCGATTGCCTTGCGCAGTTCTCTGACCTTGTTGGGCGCGGTCGTGATGTTGATGTTCACCAGCCCGCGCCTGACCGGCATCATCGTGTTGATCATTCCACTGGTGACGGTGCCCATCATCCTGGCCGGGCGGCGCGTGCGTGCCCTCTCGCGCGCCAGCCAGGATCGGCTGGCCGACACCTCGGCGCTGGCCGGCGAGGTCTTGAACGCCATGCCACTGGTGCAGGCCTATACCCTCGAAGATCTGCACGGCGCGCGTTATGACCAGGCGGTGCACGGCGCATTCGAGGCCGCTCGACGCCGTATCCGCCAGCGCGCGCTGCTGACCGCCTATGCCATCACCATGGTGTTCGGCGCGCTGGTGCTGGTGTTGTGGATAGGCGCGCAGGACGTGGTGAGCGGGCGTATGAGCGGCGGCGAGCTCAGTCAGTTCCTGCTCTATGCGCTCTTCGCCGGCGGCTCGACCGCCGGACTCTCAGAGATCTTCGGCGCCCTGCAGCAGGCGGCAGGCGCCACCGATCGACTGGTCGAACTGCTGGCGGTACGTGTCGACCACACACTGCCCACGGTGCCTGACGAACTGCCGCTGCCCGCGCGTGGCGAGCTGCGTTTCGAACACGTCACGTTCAGTTATCCCTCGCGCCCGACAGCGCCGGCCTTGAGCGATTTCGCGCTCGATCTCAAGCGCGGCGAGACCATCGCCCTGGTCGGTCCGTCAGGCGCCGGCAAGAGCAGCGTATTGGCGCTGGCACTGGCCTTTCATCGCCCCCAGCGGGGCCGTATCCTGCTCGACGGGGTCGATATCGCACGGGTCGATCCGCGCGCGCTACGCCGGCGCATCGCCATTGTTGCGCAGGACACGGTGCTGTTTGCCGACACTATTCTCGAGAACATCCGTTATGGCCGCCCTGGCGCCAGCGACGCAGAAGTGCAGGCCGCCGCCCACGCAGCGGCAGCTGCGGATTTCATCGAACGTCTACCGCAAGGCTACCAAACCCACGTCGGTGAACATGGCGTGCGCCTCTCGGGCGGCCAGCAACAGCGCATCTCCATTGCACGCGCGGTGCTCAAGCAACCGGCCGTGCTGTTACTTGACGAAGCCACCAGCGCGCTCGACGCCGAGTCCGAGTTGCTGGTGCAGGACGCCTTGCGCGACCTCATGCGCGACCGCGCAACCCTGGTCATCGCCCATCGCCTCGCCACCGTCCGTAGCGCCGATCGAATTGTCGTACTGGACGCTGGCCGCATCGTCGCCACTGGCACCCACGCCGATTTGAGCGAAGGCGGTGGGCTCTATGCCCGGCTCGCCGAGCTGCAGTTCAATGACACCGCCACGGGCGCCACTGCGCTCGCTGG
>JANLSI010000601.1:0-4600 GCA_031362345.1 Pseudomonadota bacterium | reverse complement strand
GCCGGCGCCGCACTATTTTGAAGGATTGATGCAAGACTTCGACGGTCTGCTTGTCGAGGGCACGCGCAGCAATGTCTTCGTGCGCCGTGAAGGCGAGCTTCTGACCCCCAACCTCACGCGCTGCGGCATCGCCGGCATCGTCAGGCAAGCGCTGATCGATGCGGCGCCCCGTCACAATCTCAAGAGCCTTATCACTTCGATAGCGATAACCAACCTCACCGCCAGCGATGAAATATTTATCTGTAACTCGGTATTCGGCGTGCGGGTGGTGGCGCGGATTGACGACGGTGCCAACAGCCTGCGCGTCCACAATAGCGGCTTATGCTCGGAACTCGTGCAGCAGCTACGCGCCGATGATGTGATCCCATGAAGAACCGACAGAGCACGCTCATCGCGCTCGCATTGCTGGTGCTGCTGGCAGGCCTTGCCATCGCCGCCTTCGACTACACCAGCCGTGACGCCATGGGACGGCCGAACGCAATTCGCGAGCCATTATTATTCACCGTGGCGGCGGGGTCCGACCTTGGCCAGGTCGCTGCGAGTCTGGAGCACGCTGGCCTCGTTTCTCACCACGCCTATTTCGAATGGTATGCGCGCTGGGCGGGTGCGGCAGGTGCCTTGCAGGCCGGCACCTATGAAGTGCTGCCCCAGGATACGGCGGCCGATGTATTGGCCAAGATTGTGGCGGGTCGCACCAAAACTTTTACCATCACTTTCGTCGAGGGTACGCGCTTTAGCGATCTGCGCCGTGTGCTTGACGCCCACGCTTACGTCGCGCATAAATTTGCCAAACGTAGTGATGACGAAGTAATGACGGCGCTGGGCATGGCAGGTCAGCCGGCGGAAGGGCAATTCTTTCCGTCGACCTATCACTTTAAAGCCGCTACCACCGATCTTGATCTGCTCAAGCGGGCCTATCGACGCATGCAGACACAGTTAAGTGCTACCTGGGGGCGTCGCGCCGCGCAACTCCCCTACAATTCCCCCTATGAAGTGCTGATCATGGCGTCCATCGTGGAGAAAGAGACAGCGCGTGCCGAAGAGCGTCCAGCCATCGCCGGGGTGTTCGTGCGGCGCCTTGAGAAGGGCATGAAGTTGCAGACCGATCCGACCGTCATCTATGGCATGGGCAACGCTTACACCGGCAATCTACGCCGTGCCGATCTCGAGCGCGACACACCTTACAACACCTATACCCGCAGCGGTCTGCCGCCGACGCCCATCGCGCTGCCAGGGGCTGCCGCGCTCGACGCGGTGGTCTTGCCCGCGCCCGGCAATGCGCTTTATTTCGTTGCGCGCGGCGACGGTACCCACCAATTCTCTGCGAGCCTCGCCGAGCACGATGATGCGGTGCGCCGTTTCCAGTCGCGAGACCGCCAATGACAAAGGACGTTTTCGTCACGCTCGAAGGTATTGAAGGCGTTGGCAAGACCAGTGCGGTCGAATGCGTGACGAGCTGGTTGCGTGCCCAGGGCCGTGCGGTGACCGTCACCCGCGAACCGGGCGGTACGCAACTCGGTGAGCGGCTTCGGACCCTGGTGCTGGAACAAAATGGCGTACCCATCGCACCGCTGGCCGAGCTGTTGCTGATGTTCGCCGCCCGCGCGCAGCATCTAGAGGAACGCATCCGTCCGGCGCTGGCAGGTGGCGAGGCGGTGGTCTGTGATCGCTTCACCGATGCGACCTATGCCTATCAAGGCGGTGGACGAGGATTGCCACAAACCCATATCGATGCTGCCGCGCAGCTAGTCCACGGCGACCTCCAGCCGACGCTCACCATCCTGCTTGATGCGCCACCCGAGATCGGACTCAGCCGCGCCCGTTCGCGCAGCGCGGTTGATCGCTTCGAGGTCGAACAATTGAGTTTCTTCGAACGCGTGCGCCAGGCCTACCTCGAACTCGCGCAGCGGCAGCCGCTTCGTTTCGTAGTCATCGACGCCACCCAAGACCTGGCGAGCGTGCATGACGAGATTCGAGCGCAACTCACCGCGCGCCTGACATGAGTGCTCCCTATCCGTGGCTGGCGCAGCCGTGGTCCGATCTATTCGGTCGCGCGGCACGCGACGCCCTCGGTCACGCCTATCTTCTGTGCGGACGGGAAGGGCTGGGCAAATCCACTTTCGCCGAGCGTTTTGCCCGCGGCCTGCTGTGCGAAAACCGCCCGCTTGACGGCGAGGCCTGCGGCAGCTGTCGCGGCTGCTTGCTGAACGCGAGCGGCAATCACCCGGATTTGAAGCTCATCACGCCGGAGGAAGATCGCAAATCCATTGTCATCGATCAGGTCCGCGACCTGATTGAGTTCTTCACTCTTAAGGCCCATTACCATGGCCGCAAGATCGGCATCGTCCGTCCGGCCGATACTATGAATACCGCGGCGGCTAACGCCTTGCTTAAGATTCTCGAAGAACCCCCCGCGACGGCGCTCTTGATCCTCGTCGCCAACCGTCCAGCCCTGCTGCCGGCGACGATTCACAGTCGCTGTCAACGCTTCAATTTTCCCATGCCGGCCTGGGATGTCCGCGAACAGTGGCTGCTTAGCCAGCTCGCCACGCGCGACAAGGCGCCAAACATTGTCGACCTGACACTATGTGGGGCGCCGCTTGAAATGCTGGCACAGCTAGACTCGGCGCGCCCGCAGCTCATGAACGACATCATCGCCGCCTTGCACGCGGCCTTTGAGCGTCGTTCCAATCCGCTCGAGTCCGCCCGCACGTTTGCCGATGTAGACGTCAGGTGCTATCTCGATGCGCTCGAACTGGCGGTGCAAGCCGCCGTCCAGCTGCGTGCCGGTCACTCTCCGGTGCAACTGCGTATGTCGGCCGCAAGCCAGCGCCAGTTGCAGGAAATCTCAGATAAAATACACTTCGACTCACTGCTGTCCTATCTCGATCTAGTCGCGGCGAGCCGCGCGATGGTGCTGCGATCGAGCGGTGTGCGCGGCGCTGAAGTGATCGAAAACCTATGGCAGCGCTGGATGAAAATCACGCAAATGGAGAACGCGCCATGAGCGCAGTCGGTAAGAACCCTCGTCAGGGCATCCTGTCCCTGACTATCCGCGACAAAAGCTCGCTGTATGCCGCCTATATGCCCTTCGTCAAGAACGGTGGCTTATTCATTCCGACCAACAAGGTCTACAAGATCGGCGACGAAGTCTTCATGTTGCTGACCTTGACCGACAGCAAGGAAAAACTGCCGGTGGCCGGGCGAGTGGTGTGGATCACGCCGCGTGGTGCACAGGGCGGCAAGACCGCCGGTATCGGCGTACAGTTCAGCGAACTCGACAACGGCGCCACCCGCAACAAGATTGAGACTCAGCTGGCCGGCGCACTGAAGTCCGACCGTCAGACCCATACCATGTGATGTGCCGCGCGGTGCCTGAAACCGCGCAAGTTCGCGGTCAGGAAGGTCTAGAACCGCTCTCAAAATTCAGCGAGCGCAGCAACTTTTAGAGCGGTTCCATGCAACTCGTCGACTCCCATTGCCACCTGCCCTTGATTGACGGCGGTGACGAAGGCCTGCCCGGCATCCTTACCCGTGCCGCATCCGCAGGCGTCAGTCACATGCTCTGTGTGTCGGTCGACCTCGAATCCTATGCCGGCGTACAGGCCTTGGCCCGCGCCTACCCGCAGATATCGTGCTCAGTCGGCGTGCATCCCAATACCGATACGCCGGTACGCGAGCCGACCATTACTGAACTGGTGCAAGAGGGCGGTCAGGACTACGTGGTCGCGATCGGCGAGACCGGCCTCGATTACTTTCGCAGTGACGGCGACCTCGAATGGCAGCGCGATCGCTTTCGTCACCATATCCGCGCTGCCCGCGAAGTCGGTAAGCCGCTGATCATCCATTGTCGCGATGCGGCGACCGACGTCATTCGAGTCTTGCGCGAGGAGTGCGCACAGGAGGTCGGCGGCGTCATGCATTGCTTTGTCGATGATTGGGACACCGCCAGCGCCGCCATGGATCTCGGCTTCTATATTTCCCTGTCCGGCATCGTGACCTTCAAGAGCGCGCGCGATCTGCAGGCCGTAGCCCGGCAAGTGCCGCTCGAGCGCCTGCTGGTCGAGACCGACGCGCCCTGGCTTGCGCCCGTGCCCCATCGCGGCAAACAGAATGAACCGGCGCTGGTGCGCCATACTGCGGAATTCATTGCCGCCCTGCGCGGCGCACAGCCCGCCGAATTCGCAGCCGCCACTACGCGGAATTTCCATTGCCTGTTCCATTTGCCGGCAAGCAAGCGCGAGGTCGACAGCGTCAGGACCTAGGTTTGGGACGATTGTCGACAATAGTAGTTGACCTCGCCCTATGAGCCCCGCTATGTTTGCCTCCCCCGGTACTATTGTCCACAATAAGCCGTGCACAACCCCGAGCTTGACGACGACAAAGCGCTGCGTACTTCGGCCGACAGGGTCTTTGAAGCCCTGCAGGATGCGATCGTGCGTGGTGACATCGCGCCAGGTGCGCGAGTCGGGGAGACCGAGCTCGCGGTACGCTTCGGCACCAGTCGTGGCCCCTTGCGCGAGGCCCTGCGGCGCTTGGAATCGCGCCGCCTGGTGGAGCGCACGCCGCATGTCGGCATTCGCATCGCGTCGCTGGATCA
>JANLSI010000474.1:0-2740 GCA_031362345.1 Pseudomonadota bacterium | reverse complement strand
GAATAATCCGACGCATTTCAGAAACTATAGATGGCTATCGAGCACGTCCACTAAGGACCCTGGTCACGAATAGCAAGGCAGCGGCGCGTAGCCTGCGCGCTAATCAGCAAAAGCCGAAGAATTACGGAAGTTTATTGGACTGGATCGAAGGTGATGTCGATTGCAGCATGGCTCGCCATCATCAGCACGGGAGTTAGCACATGGAAATTGAGATTCAAGCCCAGGGCTTCGCGGTCACCGTCGCGCTACGTGCGCACGTCGCGAAACGTCTCGAAGCGGCGCTGGCACCCTTCAAGCGCCATGTGCGACGCGTGGTGGCGCGCCTCGGCGACGAGAACGGGCCGCGTGGCGGCTATGACAAGACTTGTCGTATCGGCGTCAGCGTGGGCGGTGCGCCGGACGTATTTGCCGCCGACACGCGCCCGGATCTCTATGCCGCCATCGATTGCGCAGTCGATAAGCTGGCCGCAGCGCTGGCACGACGACTGAATCGTCGTCGTGATCTGCGTCGCCTGCCACCAACCCGACTCATCGGCGACGATCATAGATCGCGTACACGCGACGCCGACGATCATGACTTCGACGCCCTGCGTTGAAGCGAAGCTCATCGAGCAGCGCCATGAACACCTGCCTGCCTAGCGCCAATGATCGTGATACCCCGTCCTGGCGTGCGCGCCTTGCGCGGCGCCTCATCGCGCTGGTGCCGAGCATGCGCAAGGTGGTGAACGGCCTGCTCGCGGCGCAGCGCGGCTGATTCATTGAATATCAAGCGAGGAGAAATATCGTGAAACGCGTCTTACTGTTCCTGGCCACCAACCTGGCCGTCATGGTCACCTTGTCGGTGGTCGCTCACCTGTTCGGCGTCAATCGCTTTCTGGACGCGCGCGGTCTCGATTTCGGCGCGCTACTGGGCTTTGCCGCGCTGTTCGGTTTCGGTGGCGCCTTAGTATCTTTGGCCATCGCCAAATGGTCGGCAAAGAGGGCGGTCGGTGCACGCGTCATCACGGCGCCTGCTGACGCGCGCGAGATCTGGTTGACCAGAACGGTGGCCCGTCACGCGCACAGTGCCGGCATCGGCATGCCGGAGGTGGCCATCTACGAGGCGGACGAGATTAACGCCTTCGCCACCGGCATAAGTCGCGATGCAGCGCTGGTCGCGGTCTCAAGCGGCCTGCTACTACGCATGAATCGTGACGAAGCTGATGCGGTCATCGCCCATGAGGTCTCCCACATCGCCAATGGCGATATGGTGACGCTCGCGCTCATCCAGGGGGTGCTCAATACCTTCGTGATTTTCATTTCACGGGCGGTGGGCTGGTTCGTCGACCGCGTGGTATTGCGCAATGAGGAAGGCCCGGGTATCGGTTACTACGTGACCTTCTTCGTGCTGGAAATCGGCCTCGGCATCCTCGCCTCGACGGTGGTCATGTACTTCTCACGTCAGCGTGAATTCCGTGCCGATGCCGGCGCGGCAGATCTCGCCGGCCGTCAACGCATGATAGCCGCGCTCGAACGCCTGCGTAGTGAGAGCGGCGAACTGCCGAGCCAGGTCGCGGCTCTCGGTATCGCAGGTGGCCGTCGTGACGGCTGGCAACGCTGGTTTGCGAGCCATCCACCGCTGGCAGAACGTATCGCCGCGCTACGCGCGAGTTCGGAAGCGGGCATGGCGCACACAACAGCTTCCTAAGCTCAACGGTCGAGAGACGCCCGCGAACTATCGCGGGCGCGCTCATTTGCGCACGCGATCTAGCCGTCCAGAGCACTCTTCGCGGTAGCCAATACCGCCAGCGCCGCCGCATTCTTGATGCGACGCTCGACGGTGATGGCGTAATAGGTCTCCTTGACCGTGGTCGCGCCGATTTCGCGCACACCATACTGCGGCGCGATATCAAGCGCGATGGCGCGCGGCGCCGGAAAACACCCCAGACCTTCGGCGCCGAATACCTTGAGCAAGGCCGAGTCCTCGAATTCAGCAACGACCAAGGGCGCGATACCCATGCTGTCGAACCAGCGCTCAAGATCGCGACGCACCAACGTATTGGCGGTCGGCAGCAGCATCGGTGCGCCGTCGAGGCTGCGCGGAAAACGACGCGTCAACTTACGCGCGCGGTCGTTACGCGCGAAGATACTGACCTCGGTGCTGCCGAGCAGATGGGAATAGGTCTTGGCCGCCTGGGTCTCGTCGGAAGCACGGTCGGAGATCACGACATCAATGCGATGCGCGGCGAGAGTGGCTATCAGTTCTTCGTGTTTGCCTTCGTACACCGACAGGAAGTAATCGTCGAAAGCCTCCACCGCCTTGTGCAGGAAGCGGTAAGTCAGCAGCTTGGGCACCACGTCGCTGACACCGATGCGCAAGCGCCCGAGACGACCGAGGCGGCGTCCGTCAAGAGTCTCGACCAGTTCCTGGCCAGCGGTGAACATCGAATCGGCGTAGTCGAGCACCAACTGTCCGGTCTCGCTCAAGGCCAGACGACGGCCACGGCGGTCGAACAGCGGCGAGCCGACATAGTCCTCAAGTTTGGCCAGCTGACCGGACAAGGTCTGGGGCGTGAGATGCAGACGTTCCGCCGCGCGCGTCAGACTTTTTTCGTGAGCGATGACCCAGAAGTAGTAAAGATGCTTGTAGTTGGGATGCTGCATCAGAGATCAGGAAATCACAGGCAGCAGGAGAACGCAAAAGCGCCCGGCGGTGGGGCAATAGATATCGGCATAGAGCTTGGTGCCTGCGCGCGCGGCG
>JANLSI010000435.1:0-3351 GCA_031362345.1 Pseudomonadota bacterium | reverse complement strand
CAAGCAACGACACGACCCGGCGCGAAGATCCCCCATGTCTGGCTGGTCGATCGTGGTGGCCGGCGGATTTCGACGCTCGACGTGGTCGGCCATGGCCGCATGTCGCTCGTGACCGGATTGTCCGGTACCGCCTGGCTAGGTGCGGCAGAACGTTTGGCGCAGCCCTCCCTAAGGACGGTCGTGATCGACGCTGCCGACGCGCAAGACTTGTACTACAGTTGGGCCCGCTGTCGGGAGATAGCGGAAGCCGGCGCGCTACTCGTGCGGCCAGATGGTTACGTCGCCTGGCGACACCTCGACGCCGTCTGGGATGAAAGCATTGCCTTCGACACTCTGCGCTCTGCGCTCAAGGCTATCCTCTCGACGACGTCATCGGATTAACGCGGATCCAAGCCCGTCTTGGCGTTGGGCGCGGCGTGCTCACTCGAGAGCCGAGCTCGGCTACCATGGCTCGTATAAGGCCTGGGGAGGTTCAATATGAGCAAGCAGATTTTCGGATTTGTCGGCGTCGGTCGCATGGGAGGGCTCATGACCGCGCGTTTATTGAAATGCGGCCACGACGTCCATATCTACGATGTCAGCGCTGAGGCGGTCGCCGCGCTGACTGCGCAGGGCGCTTTACCTGCCACCTCAGCGCGTGCCGTCGGAGACCTCGCCGATATCGTTTTCTTGAGCCTTCCCAATCCGGAAATCGTTCGTCAGGCCGCGCTGCAATCCGACGGGCTCATCGCTGGAGCTTGCGTCAAACGCGTGGTTGATTTCTCGACCATCGGTCCACGCACGGCGATGAGCGTCGCCGAGGGACTCGCAGCGCGCGACATCGTCTATGTCGACGCGCCTGTCAGTGGCGGACTCAAGGGTGCACGCGAGGGCACGCTGGCGGTTATGGTGTCATGCGCGAAGACGGTCTATCTGGAACTCGAGTCCATACTCGCGACTTTCGGTAAACCGTTTCATCTTGGCGAGACTGCGGGCCAGGCGCAAACCATGAAGCTCGCCAATAATCTGCTGTCCGCTGCTGCCGTTGCTTTGACGTGTGAGGCAATGGTGATGGGTGTCAAGGCCGGTCTCGATCCGAGGGTGATGCTGGAGGTGCTCAATGCCGGTTCAGGGCGCAACAGCGCAACACAGGACAAGTTCCCCCGCGCGATTTTACCCGGCACCTTCGACTTCGGTTTCGCAACGGGTTTGTCCTATAAAGACGTGCGCCTGTGCATAGACGAAGCGGAGGCCTTGGGTGTGCCCATGGTGTGTGGTGCGGCGGTACGCCAGATGCTCGCCGTCACTAATGCAATCTATGGTGCCGACTCGGATTTCACATCGCTGTGCAAAGTCGTCGAATCGTGGGCCGGCGTTGAAGTGCGCGGATAGAGAGTGCGACCGGCGCTGCTCGGCGGCTTGAACACAATCTGACCAGGAGACCGTTATGCCGCTCACCAGCTCGTGCGTGAAGAACGCTGAGCAGCGCGATAGCGATACGCCGTTGGCCGTTCAAATGGCGCGCGCACTGCGCGTCATGACACTGGACCAGCTGCCTGCGACCGTTATCGACAAGGTCAAAGTGTGTCTGTTCGATCTCATCGGTTGCGCTTTTGAGGCGCACGACCTGCCATGGAGTCGGCAGGCCCGACAACTGGCCGAGCCCATCCAAGACCGCGCGCATGGTGCGAGCGTCATAGGCGTAGCGGGCCGGTTCAGCGCCGCCGATGCCGCCTTCGCGAATGCGGTCATGGCCCACGGGCTGGTGCGGGAAGATATGCATTCGGCCAGCATCAGTCATCTCGGCATCATCGTACTGCCAAGCTTGCTGGCACTGGCGCAAAGTCGCCGCGTGAGTGGACGCGATTTCATTGCTGCTGCGGTGGTGGGCTACGAAGCGGGTGGCCAGCTCGGCCGCGCAGTGATGGATGCGGAAGTGGCGAAAATCCATCGACCAACGGGCGTCACCGGGCCGCTCGCTGGCGCAGCGGCCGGCGCACGCTTATTCGGATTGAGTGAGGAACAAGCCACCAGCGCCATTGCATTAGGCGCAAATACCACGGTCGGCTACAACCAATGGGCACACACCGGCGGCAGCGAGATGTTTTTTCACGCCGGATTTGCCGCGCGTAACGCCGTGACCGCAGTACGCCTTGCCGAAGCCGGCGCGTTCGCGTCGCCGAGCGCACTGGAAGGCCAGGCTGGACTATTCGCCGCCTTTGGCAAGCGCGCGCAGGCGCGCATTGCGCTGTTCGCGACCGAGCCCGAGATTCTGTCGGTCTATCACAAGCCCGTGCCGGCCTGCAATTTCGCCCAGACCGTCAGTCAGGCCGCCCTGCGGCTGGCGGGCGCAAGCGGATTCTCCATCGACGACATCGCCGCACTCACGGTGCGTGTGCCGCGCGCCGGTATGCTCTATCCCGGTTGCAATCATGTCGGCCCGTTCGCGCATGTCTTGCAGGCAAAGATGAGCATTCAGTACAACGTTGCCGCTGCCCTCATCGAAGGCGGCGTGTCGGAAAGGAATTTCACTCTTCTGAACGATGCGCGCCTACATCGCCTGATTGCACGGATGTCCTTGCAGATAGATGAGGAGATGACCCGCGCTTACCCGGCGCAGCAAGGTGGCGAAGTGGAAATTCGCCAGCTCGACGGCGCGATAGTGCGGCTGCGTCTGGACGACGTCGTCCATGCCACGGCCACTGAAGTGCGGGAGCGCTTCCGTCTGGCGGTCTCAAAAGCGACCGGCGCGCAGCGGGCCAAAAAAATCGAAGATTTCATCGATCGGCTGCACGAACAGGATGACGCTGGACAACTGGGCAATCTGTTGGCGAACGACACCTAGCGCTCACAGCCCTGGCATGGGGCCGTGATGAATTGCCCAAGAAAGTCCGCAGCATGTTGAATCTCGCCATGTTGCCGGCGCTCAGAAGAGCAACATTGATGTGCCGCGACGACTCACGCGCAGCTTAGGAGTAGATGAAAATGTCCCTCGAATGCTACGAGATCCGCGCGATTAAGTACGCACGCCTGATGCGCCGGTCGCCCGATAATTTTGTCGGCGGCGATATCCATGACAGCGAAATGCCGCTCAATTATTATGTCTGGGTCATTACAAACCAGGCACGTAGCATCGTCGTTGATACCGGCTTCAACGAGACGATGGCCGTTAAGCGCGGCCGGCAAATCGTCAAGCCGGTCATGCAAGGCCTGTCGGCGATCGGCATCCAGCCGGAAGCTATCGAAGACGTCATCGTTACGCACATGCACTACGACCACGCTGGCAACCTTGCCCTTTTCCCCCAGGCGCGCTTCCACCTTCAGGACAAGGAAATGGAATTTGCCACCGGACGTTGCATGTGCCATGACCTG
>JANLSI010000344.1:0-2923 GCA_031362345.1 Pseudomonadota bacterium | reverse complement strand
CGCTGTTCGCGCCCGCGCAACCGTATTGCTCTGGCAATGTTGAGCCGAACAAACCCAGGTCGGCGATCTCCGCAATCAATTCACGCGGGAATTTCGCCTCTTCATAGCATTCGGCGATGATCGGTTTGACTTTCGCTTCGACGAAGGAACGCACGGTTTGTTGCGCCAGCTTTTCTTCGTCAGATAGCAAGGTGGAGATGTTATAAAAATCTGTAATGTCTGGTTTCATGAAAACGGACTCCTCAAATAGAGTAGCGCAAACTGTTAGTTTGCATTGGTTTCGTTACGCGGCATATGAATGAAACGACGCAAACTAATAGTTTGCGCTACCGTGCTAATTCAGGCGCATATAAGTCAACAAACCTTTCGCCGCCATTTTGCCTGCCGCATCGAACACATCGCATTCAGCAACAACAATGCGTTTGCCATCGCGGATCACGCGGGCATCGGCGATCACGCGGCCTTCGACAATAGGCGAAAGGTAGTTGATCTTTAATTCAATGGTCGTAAACTTCGCGCCCGGTTCTGATGTGCCGACAATCGCAAACGCGACGGCTGTGTCAATCAACGTAGCAATCGCGCCGCCGTGCATGATGTCCTGCAACTGCCGATGCTTTTCGACTACGTCCAAGCTCAACCGTGCGCGTCCGGGTTCGATGTCGTCAATTTCAATGCCAACCATTTTGGGGAAATGGTTCAACTCAAACTTCGCGCGAATTTTCCCCATCACTTCGGGCGTAATTTCCATTCGTCAGTTCCCTCTTCAATCAATGATCGCCACCGCCCGCGTCCAGCCACCCGATGCGCCGGCGATCTTGCACGGGAAACACGCCACCGTGAAACCAAACGCCGGCAAAGTTTCCAGGTGCCGTAGTTTCTCCATGTGGCAGTAGGGTGTGGTGATGCCGGCGTAGTGCCCTTCCCAGATGATGCTTGGATCCTTGGTCGCCATCCAACGTTCGAGCGTCTTGGAAAACGGCGCGTCCCAGCTCCAACCGTCGATGCCGGTGACGCGCACGCCGCGCTCGGTCAGCCATTTGGTCGCCTCGCCACCGACCCCGCAGCCCGAATGTATGTATTGATCGCTACCGTACATGTCGCCCGCGTGGGTATTGACCAGCACAATGTCCATGGGCTGCAGCTCATAGCCGATGCGTTTCAGTTCGGCCTCGACATCGGCCGCGCGCGCCACATAACCGTCGGGCAGATGACGGAAGTCGAGCTTCACACCAGGACGGAAATACCAGTCCAGCGGCATCTGGTCGATGGTCGGCATGGGCTTGCCCTGCGCATCGCGTGAGTTGTAATGATAGGGCGCATCCATGTGTGTGCCGTTGTGGGTGGTGAGCGAGATGTGCTCGATGGCCCAGCCCTCACCGCCCGGCAGATCAGCTTCCTTCAGGCCCGGAAACAACTCACACATGAGCTTGGCGCTCTCCTTGCCCGTGACGTAACGGATCGAGGGCCGCATGAACGGCGGATCGACTACCGTGTCGTTATCCAGTGGCTGGGAAATATCGATAAACTTCGATGGCAGTTTCATGGTGGTCGTGTCTCGCTCGCAGTCAGTTTGGCCGCGCTAGCCTACCCTGGCGGTGGCGTCCCGCCCAGCCCGAAATCGCCGCGCTGGCAAACTGCCCTACAATCGCCGATCGCTACGAGCACACGCCTCGATTGCGCTGACCGCAACGTATAGGCCAATGGTTAGCGAGCCGGCATATGACCGGCATCATCAACGCAGTAGAGACCGAAACCATGGGCCGCAGCCTGTCACAGCGCCAGCCAATTCATTTCACCGCGCACCTGCTTGCCGCTGCCGTTTTGCTGAACGCCGTGTGCCTGCCGACACTCGCAGTGGCAAATGAAACTATCGAGAAAGTCACCGTCAGTGGCTGGCGCGAACCGCAAGCCAAGCTCGCTCTACCTGGCGAACTCAAGATTGACGGCCCTTTCGGCGACGCGCGCAGCGTGCAAGACACGCCGCGCGCCGTGACCAGTGTCACGCCGGCGCTCATGGAACGTTTCGGTGTGAGCGATCTGCACGATCTGGCCCGCGTTGCACCCAATCTCTACGGCGCCAACACCTTCGGCATGGCCAGCCTGCCGAGTATCCGTGGCCAACTCGGTGAGATCTTCGCCGATGGCCTGCGCCGCCAGGGCGGCAACAATGGCCTCGGCCTGCCCTTGTCGTTCAATGCCTTCGAGCAGATCAACGTCATCAAGGGGCCACCGCCGGTGGTGCTGGGCGCGACTCAACGCGTCGGCGGCTTCTTGGAGCTGGCACCCAAGCGTCCCGCCCTCGACACTAGTCAAGGCGAGCTGCGCGTACAGGGCGGTAGCTGGGACAGATTTCGTGAGCAGTTCGATTACTCCACACCGCTGGAACTCGGTCGCTCGGCGGTGCGCGTTTCCATCGAGAATCGCAATGAGGACAGCTTCTACGACAACGGTCGTTACGATGCGCAGGATTTCTACGCCGCCTATCGCCTGCGCCCCGATGCCCAGACCACCCTCGACGCCAACTTCGAATACTTCAACGTCAACTTCACCGACAACGCCGGCTGGAACCGCGCCACCCAGGACTTGATCGACCACGGCCGCTACATCACCGGCCAGGGCGTGCAGGCCAATGGTTCCCGTGTGCCCGCTGCTGGCGCGGTGGTGAGCCCGAGCGGCACAGTGCAGTTGCCGCGCAGCCGTGTGTATACCGACCCCGACGATCGCAACGGCGCCGACAGCTATACGGCGGGCCTGCGCCTCTCCCATCTTTTCGACAGCGGCCTGCGTCTCGAAAACCGCGCACTCTATCAACACCTGGCGCGCGAGGAAGTGGCGCAGAACAGCTTCGTCGAAATCATCGATGGCGCCGACACCGTCGAAGACCGTGTCGAGCTGCTGGCGGACTACGCACTGCCCTTGCTTG
>JANLSI010000295.1:0-6418 GCA_031362345.1 Pseudomonadota bacterium | reverse complement strand
GCCTGTTCAAGCTCCCAGGCCGACACCAGGCCGGCCATGCCGGCGCCGAGAATAACGATGTGAGTGCCAGGCCGGGCCGGCGCCACGTGCAGTGGTTGCACCACACCCGGCTCGCCGGTCATGCCCAGCGCGCGCATCGCTGAGAACGCAGCACTAAAACCACCAACGGCGGCGACGCGCTCCAGAAACTGCCGGCGCGTGGTCATGGGGCTAGTCGCACCTCGAAATCTTGAGCGGGATGACACAAGGGTTGTGGGTCCGAATTTATTCGGACACCCACAAGTGCGTCGCCAAGCAGGCGCGATCTCAATCGCACTTGCATAGGCCCCTCAGCTCTCCGGCAAGCTGCGCGGACTGGCCAGCCACTTGAGCAGCGGCATCCAGTACTCGCGGTCAACGGCGGTCGCGACGGGCGTCAATTCGAAGATCGACACACCCTTTTCGGCGGCCTTCAAATAATGGGTGCTCTGGCGCAGCCAGGTCAGGAAGGGGAAGCGGCGCCCGGACGGCAGCTTCTGATCCATGAGGAAGTCTTCGAGGTCGTCGGAGGTGCGCGCACCGTCACGCACGCGGCTCGCGACCGTGCAGATCTTAACGTCGTTTGCGACCAGCGGCCGTACTTCGCGCAGCTCGCCGAAAAAGCGCTGGGCAGCGCGGATGTCGATCGGCGAGGGCACCACCGGCACGATGGCGGTCTGGGCTTTGCGCAACAGGCTGACCAGCACGTCACCGTGGGTGCGCGAGGGCGCATCCATGATCACGATGTCGGTGCTACGCGGCACGCGCAGCGGCCCGGCTGCGGCATCCACCCCGCCGATCTTGGCGAGGTTGGCGGGACGCTGGCGTAGCCAATCGACGCTGGACCCTTGCGGGTCATAATCGGCCAGTACCACCTTCGCGCCCGCGGACGCGTAATAGCCGGCAAGATTGGTCGCCACCGTTGTCTTGCCGCTGCCGCCTTTGGCATTGAGCACCAGAATCGCGCGCATCGTGAGCCCCCCTGCGGGTTTGATCTAGCCAGTATCCTGACGGCTCCACGCGGGGCGCCGCTCACTTCCCTCACGCGACCGACTCGCGGCGCGCGCGGTTTGCGACCCTCAGGCCGCGCTTTGTTTCAGCGCGAGGTCTCGCCGCTCCATCATGCGTTCGATGACCGGGTTCAAGAGCAACTCCATGGTGAAAACCATCTTGCCGGCCGGTACGACGATGGTATCGGGCCGCGACATGAATGAGCCTTGCAGCATTTCCAGCAAGTAACGGTAATCCGGCTTGATCTTGCGCCGGTTGGCGATGTGCACCACGACCATGCTCTCGTCGTTGGACGGGATCTCGCTGGCGGTGAAAGGATTTGAGGTGTCGATGGTTGGCACGCGTTGGAAATTGACGTCGGTGCGAGAGAACTGCGGACAGATGTAGTGCACGTAGTCCGGCATGCGGCGCAGGATCATATGGGTGGCGGCTTCGGCCGAGTAGCCCCGCACGGCGCGATCACGATGGATCTTCTGGATCCATTCGAGGTTGATAATCGGCACCACCCCGACCAGCAGGTCGACAAAACGCGCGATATTGGCCTGTTCGTCGACAAAGCCGCCGTGCAGACCTTCGTAGAACAGCAGATCGGTGTCGTCCGGTAGCGGCTGCCATTGCGTGAAGGTGCCGGGTTTGCTGTCCAGCCGCCGCGACTCCTTGCTGGTATGCACGTAGTAGCGGCGCTTGCCGCTGGCGTGCTCGCCATAGGTACGGAACAAGGTCTCAAGCTCGTTGAGCAAGTTGCCATCGGGGCCGAAGTGGGTGAGGGTCTTGCCCTGCAGGGCGGCCTTCTCGACTTCCCATTCCATTTGCTTGCGATCGTGGCGATGGAAGCTGTCGCCTTCGATCACCGCTGGATTGATGCCTTCACGCTGAAAAATGCGCTCAAAGGCAGTCTTGACGCTGCTCGTACCGGCGCCGGACGAGCCGGTCACGGCTACGATGGGATGCAGTTCGGACATGGGCTGTCTGTTTTATGGTTCGAAATGCAGGCTCGTCGGTATTGTAGGGGCAAGCTTGGCAGGCAGCTACCGTCAGGCGCGACCCCTGTGCGGATGCAAATAAGATGGCCGGCGGGCACACTAGCGCAATGCGCCAGAGGACCATCGCGGACCGCGAGATCTACCACAGACTGCTCACTTTCGTGCGTCCCTACTGGCGCCAATTCGGCTACGCGATCGCTTCCATGATTGCCCTCGCCGCCACCGAGTGGATGCTGCCGGCCCTGCTCAAACCGCTGATCGATAAAAACTTCGACATCGCGCACGAACGAGAAGGCTATGTCACCGCCGGCTTGCTGGTGGTGTTGTTCGCGATCCGAGGACTGTTGAACTACGTCGATATGATCGCCCTGCAGTGGGTGGCTCAGCGCACCATCGCGGATCTGCGCATGGGGATGTTCAAGACCCTGGTGCGGTTACCGGCGAGCTTCTTTGACAACCGCGCGAGCGGCGAGCTGATCTCGAAATTTACTTTTGACGTCACCCAGGTCGCGCAGGCCACGACCCGCGTCATCGAAGTCTTGATTAAGGATACCGCCATCATTACGGTGCTATTCGGCTATCTGTTCTACGTCAACTGGCACATGACCGTGGTGCTGGTGCTGTTCGCCGCACCCATCGGCTTCATCGTCCGCCGTGCCTCCCAGCGCATGCGTCAAATGAGCCGCCGCTTGCAGGAATCGGTCGGCGCCATCAACCAGGTTGCCGAAGAGTCGGTACGTGGACATCGCGAGGTCAAGATCTTCGACGGCTACGATCATGAATCCCAGCGCTTCGATCGTGCCATCAACGACGCGCGCAAATTCCACATGAAGGTGGTGGGGTCGAGTGCCACCATCGTGCCCTTGATTCAGCTCTGCGTGTCGTTTGGCATCGCCTTGATGGTGGTGCTGGCAGTGCAAGCAGCGGCGGGTGGCACGATGACCCGCGGCGATTTCATCGCTTTCATCACCGCCACCGCGCTGGTGCTGCCACCGACCAAGCGCCTGGCGGGGGTCAACGAATTCCTGCAGCGCGGCTTGGCGGCGGCCGATTCGATCTTCGCCTTGGTGGATGTCGCGCCGGAAATCGACGAGGGTCGCGCGCACGCCAAGTTGCGCGGCGAGATTCGCTTCGAGCACGTGAGCTTACGCTACGGCGATCGCATTGCACTGGACGACATCAATCTCGACATCCGCGCCGGCGAGACCGTCGCCCTGGTCGGTCGCTCGGGCGGGGGCAAGACTTCATTGGTTAATTTGGTACCGCGTTTCTATCCGCTGACCAGCGGTCGGCTGCTGATCGACGGTCGGCTGATTGAGGACTACACCCTCACAGGCCTGCGTCGTCACATCGCCTACGTCGGCCAGCACATCGTGCTGTTCAACGACACGCTCTATAACAATATCGCCTACGGTGCCTTGCGTAATGTCGATCGCGCGGCGGTCGAGCGGGTCGCCGCCGAGGCCCAGGTCAGTGCTTTCAGCGCTGCGCTGCCGCACGGCCTCGATACATTGATTGGCGAAAACGGTGTGCGCCTGTCGGGCGGACAGCGCCAACGGGTCGCCATCGCTAGGGCCTTGTTGAAAGACGCACCTATTCTGATCCTCGATGAAGCCACCGCCGCGCTCGACAACGAAGCTGAGCGCCTGGTGCAGGATGCACTCAATACCGTGCGTCGCGGCCGCACCAGCCTCATCGTCGCCCATCGGCTATCGACTATCGAACAGGCGGACAGGATCGTGGTGCTGGACGGCGGGCGTATCGTCGAGAGTGGCACCCATGGTGATCTGCTGGCGGCAGGGGGGGCTTATGCGCGTTTGTATTCGGCGGGTTTCGAAGAGCTGGCGGAGGCCCTCCCCGTCTAGCGAATTCATTCGCCCATTCTTGCCCTGTGGGTCCGACTTCAATCGGACATTCTCTTGCGGGGACGGGGCTTGAACCTCGCGACCTGTGCCAGCAAGCGCTTCACATCCAATTGGGCGTGCCCATAGCGCAGCTGCCCATAGAGCTTCGTAATCGCCCGCACCTCGTTCGTCAGATCACCACGCATTCTCACCACTCGCTCGGCATAGGCAAGCGGTGCCTCAGTCGGGCCGCGTGCTAAACCGATGCGCGCGAGCTTGGCGCAGAACGCCTCATAGGCCGCGCTGACGGGATCGCGCAGAGGACGGCTGGTGCGCCACAACAGCATGGCCAGGGCGGCCGTCACCAGTGCTAGCGCAATGGTCAGCGCGATCACCAGCGAGCCGTAATCGATGTCCTCGAAACCCAGCGTGTCGAACAAGCTGCGCTGCTGCTGGGAGGAATAGCCCAGCACCCACTGGTTCCAGCCATAGGTGACGGCGTCGAAAGAATCGCGCAGTTGTGTCCAGAAACGCCCGCTCAGGCCGTCGCGGGCAAAGCCGGTGCGCGGCGCGCCACGCGGGCTGGCGTCGGCGAAACCCAGCGATACCCGCTCGGGCGCGACGGCCGCGGTGGGATCGATGCGTGCCCAGCCGCGCTCGTTCAGATAGACCTCGGCCCAGGCGTGGGCATCGCGCTGGCGAATGACCATATAGTCGCCCACCGCGTTGTATTCGCCGCCCTGATAACCCGTCACGACCCGCGCCGGGAGGCCGGCCGCGCGCATTAAGATCACGAAGCTCGAGGCAAAGTGTTCGCAGAAACCTTCGCGGGTGATGAACAGGAAATCGTCGACGGTGTCGCCCGGCAGGGTCGGCGGCGTCAAGGAATAGTAGAACTCTCCGGCGCGGAAAAAGCTTAGCGCGCTGGTGATGATGTCGCTGGCCGCAGGCGTTTGTTTGCGCCACGCCTCGGCCAGGGCGCGGGCGCGGGGATGTAAGCCCGCTGGCAGTGCCAGGGCGGCACTGCGCTCGGCCTCGCTGAGTTCAGCCATGGGATAGTCCAGCGCGGATTCGAGGTCGTAGCGCAGTCGCGCGCGCACCGGCTGGGCACTCTTCAACGCGTAGTCGGCGCTCTGGATGACGCCCTTGTCCATGCCCGTCACGACATCGAGGCCGAGCAGCCAGCGCTTACGGTGGGGTTCGAGAGTAACGGTATAGACATAGCGCTGACCAGGGTGTGCGACCGGCGTTGGGCGGGCGGGGAAAGCGCCAACCTGCCAGGTACGGCCATCGCTATGCCACAGCACCGGGCCACGCCAGTAGCGTGCTCGGGCGCGCGGCTCGGGGCCGTGGAATTGCACTCGGAAGGCGATGTCGTTCGATAGGCCCAGACGCGCGATCTCGCCGACCGTCATGGTCTCGCTCAAGCCCGTCACCGCATCGAAGGCGTCCTGCGGCAAACCCCACAGCGGCGCGGGTAGGCGTGGGAACAACAGGAAGGCGAGCAGCATCACGGGCACCGCCTGGGCGGTCATGGCCGCCGACAAGCGCAGCATCGAGCCAGCGTGGCGATAGGCTGGCGGCGTGTTGTACTGGATCAGCACCAGAGTCGCCGCCACCACCACGCCCAGCATGTACAGGGCGGTCGCAATGGTCTGCGAATAGAAGAAGTTGGTAACCACCAGGAAGTAGCACAGCAAGGTCACCACGTAGTAATCGCGCGGGCTGCGCATTTCGAGCAGCTTCAGGCCTAACAAGGCCGCCAGCAGTTCGACGCCGGAATCGCGGCCGAGCTTGCCGTGATAGGCGATGTAGATAGTGACGAAGGTCGCGATCGCGAGTAGCTGTTTGGCCAGCCACAAGGCGCGATGTTCGCGGTCGGGTAAGGGCAGGCGACCGTGGGCGCCGAGATAGCGCCACCCACAGGCGACCACGAAGCCGACATCGAGTAGCAACGGAAAGCGCGGCACATGGGGGCCGAGCGCGAGCAGCAGCACGGCCGTGACCGACAACACTTCATGGGCGCTCAAGGCCGGCCGGGTCATGGCTGTGCGTCGAACAAAGCCAGTGCGCGCAGGCAATCGTCGCGATGGTCGCGACCCTGACCGAAGCCACGCGACAGGCCCGGCAGTTCAAGCGCAAAGCGATGACCGGCCTCGCTCGCGTCCAGTACCCATCGACACAGTTGCGAAACGCGTGCCTCAACCCCTGCCAAATTGCTCACCGCCGACCACGGCAGCACGATGTGCGCCGCGCCCTGACCGTGAAAGCGCTTGATCATCACTTCGCGATCTTGGGCCAGCGTCTTCCAGGCGATGGCCCGCACCGGATCGCCGGGGGTATAGGGCCGCAGCCCGGCGAACTCGTCGCTGCCCAGGCCATGGTGCTCGGCGTTGCCGCTGGCGGTGGTGAGGGCGTAGGGCAACGGCAGATGACCGCGTGGCGCCGGATAAACCAGACAGCGCGCATCGTCGTCGAAATAGGCCCACGCGCGCAAAATGCCCAGCGGATAGACGCTCTGCACGCGCAGCCGGCCGAGCGTGAGCCAGCCGCGTCGTTGCG